>NZ_NKUG01000110.1 GCF_014845095.1 Methylobacterium bullatum
GGGCCACCCTCCCCCGCAAAGGGGGGAGGGGAATGCGCGCGCATCCCGGTTTAGCCCTCACGTGCGCGCAGCCACGCCAACGCGCCCTCGGCATCAGGCACGCTTTCCACGGCGGGCTTCTGCGGCGGGCGCCCGATCACCACCGGCAGACCGAGCGCGCGGGTTGCGGCGATCTTGCCGTAGGTGGCGGGGCCGCCGGAATTCTTGGTGACCAGAATGTCGATCCGCCGCTCGGCGAGGAACGTCATCTCGGCGGCCTCACCGAAGGGACCGCGTGCGGCGATCTCGGTGAGGCGTGGCACCGGCAGGGCGTCGCCGATCGGCTCGATGGCGCGGACGATGTAATCGTGCTGCGGGGCAGTCGCGAAGGCGCCGACTTCGAGGCGGCCAATCGTCAGGAACACCCGCCGGGGCGTCTCGCCGAGGGCGAGGACGGCCTCCGACATGGTCTCGACCTCGGTCCAGCGATCTCCCTGCCTCCGCTCCCAGGCCGGGCGGCGGATGGCGAGGAGCGCCACACCGGTCCGCTCGCAGGCAAGCGCCGCGTTGCGGCCGATCCGCGCCGCGAACGGGTGCGTGGCGTCGATCACCGCGTCGATCCGATTCTCGGCGATCCAGGCGGCGAGGCCCTCAGCTCCGCCGAAGCCACCGATGCGGGTGCGTACCGGCTCGCGCTTCGGTGCGCTGGTGCGGCCGGCCAGCGACAAGGTGGCGTCGATCCGCGGATCGAGCCCCTTCACAAGAGCGCTCGCCTCGGTGGTGCCGCCGAGGATCAGAACTCGCATCGTCGCCCTCTCCCTATCCGGCAACCTTGTCCATGAGCGCCGCCCCCGTGTCGAGCACCGCCCCCTGGCTCACCATCGTTGGGATCGGAGAGGACGGGCGCGCGGGCCTGAGCCCCGCCGCCACAGCCGCCCTCGACGGGGCGGAGGTGGTCTATGGCGGAGCCCGCCATTTCGCCCTCGGGGGACCGTTGAGGGCCGAGACGCGGGTCTGGCCGCGCCCGATCTCCGACGCTTATCCCGGCCTCCTCGCCCGGCGCGGACGCCCGACCTGCATCCTCGCCACCGGCGACCCGTTCCATTACGGCATCGGCGCCGAGATCGCGCGGCTGCTGCCGGCGGCCGAGATGTGCGTGTTCCCCCACCTCTCGGCATTCAGCCTAGCGGCGGCACGGCTCGGCTGGCCGCTCGCCGAGACCACCTGCCTCACCCTGCACGGGCGGGCGCTGGAGCGGATCGTACCCCACCTCCAGCCTGGCGCCCGGCTCTTCACCCTGACCTGGGACGAGACGACGCCGGAGGCCGTCGCCGCCCTGCTCACGGAACGCGGTTTCGGTGCCTCACGCCTCGTCGTCCTCGAGGCCATGGGTGGCCCGCGCGAGCGCCGGCTCGAAACAAGGGCCGATGCGTTCTCCCTCACCGGGATCGATCCGCTCAACACCCTGGCGGTGGAGGTCGTCGCCGATGCCGATGCTCGCGTCGTCAGCCTGAGCCCTGGCCTCGACGATACCTGGTTCGAGAATGACGGCCAGCTCACCAAGGCCGATATTCGCGCCGTGACCCTCGCCGCCCTGCGCCCCCGCGCCGGCCAGCGCCTCTGGGACATCGGCGCCGGAGCCGGCTCGATCTCCATCGAATGGATGCTGCGCCATCCCAGCCTGCGCTCGCTGGCCATCGAGGCGAACCCCGCCCGTGCGGCGCGGATCGCCCGCAACGCCGCCCGCCTCGGTGTACCGGATCTGCGCGTCGTGGAGGGCGAGGCGCCCGCCGCCCTGGAAGGCCTCGAGCGTCCGGACGCCATCTTCATCGGCGGCGGAGTTGCGCGGCCTGGCGTGCTCGACCGCGCCCTCGACGCCCTCAAGCCGGGGGGCCGGCTGGTCGCCAACGTCGTCACCCTGGAGGGCGAGGCGGTTCTGCTTGGCGCCTTCGCCCGTCTCGGCGGGCAGCTGAAGCGGCTGTCGGTGGCCCATGCCGATCCGGTCGGCCATCTCCACGGCTGGCGCGCCGCAATGCCGGTGACGCAATGGGTCTGGACGAAGCGGTGACGGGCGGCTGGGCGATGCCCGACGCGCTTCCCCTCCCCCTTGTGGGGAGGGGTCAGGGGTGGCTCCGAACAGGGCGCACCTTATCCGACACCACCCCCACCTCCGGCTCCTCCCCACAAGGGGGAGGAGGGGCCTGCGACTTGTCTGACGATGATCTGGCCCCTCGAGATACGTGGATAACCCGTCTCATCGTCGCCGGCATCGGCTTCCGGCATGGGGCCATGGCCGACGAGATCGTCGCTTTGATCCACCGTGCGCTTGCCGAAAGCGATCATAGGCCGAACCGGCTCGGCGCGATCGCCACCGCCGAGGACCGCGCGAATGAGCCGTCGATCGTCGAGGCCGCCGCTGCGTTCGGCCTCGTGCCCGTCGGAATTCCCCCCGCCGAGATGATCGCCGTCGACGCGCGCGTAACGACCCGCTCGGGCCGGATCGAAGCGAGCCGGGGGGTCGGATCGGTGGCGGAAGCCGCCGCGCTGGCCATGGCCGGCGATGGCGGAACCCTCATTCTGCCGCGCATCGCGTCACCAGCGGTGACATGCGCCCTTGCGCTTCCCGCGTATTTCGCCACTCAAGCGGGATGACCGTACATTTTATCGGCGCCGGCCCCGGTGCGGCCGACCTCATCACGATCCGCGGGCGCGATCTCATCGCGCGCTGCCCCGTCTGCCTCTACGCCGGCTCGCTGGTGGCGCCGGAGATCCTGTCCTGGTGCCCGTCCGACGCCCGCATCGTCGACACCGCTCCCCTCGACCTCGACGCCATCGTGGCCGAGATCGTCGCCGCGCACGAGGCCGGGCAGGACGTGGCGCGGCTGCATTCGGGCGACCTCTCGATCTGGAGCGCGCTGGCCGAACAGACCCGCCGCCTCGACCGGCTCGGCATTCCCTACACGGTGACCCCGGGCGTGCCCTCCTTCGCCGCCGCCGCCGCCCTGCTTCGGCGCGAACTTACCGTGCCGGGTCTAGCCCAATCCGTGGTCCTCACCCGGACCTCGGGCCGGGCCAGTGCCATGCCGGAACGCGAGACGCTCCAAGCCTTCGCCGCCACCGGCGCGACCCTGGCCCTGCACCTCTCCATCCACGTGATCGAGACCGTGGTGACCGAGCTTGTGCCTTTCTATGGAGCGGATTGCGCCGCCGCCGTGGTGTTCCGCGCCACCTGGCCGGACGAGCGCGTCATCTCAGGCACCCTCGCCACCATCGCGGAGGATGTGCGCGCCGCCGGTCTCGAGCGGACGGCGCTGATCCTCGTCGGCCCGGCCCTCGCCGCCAGCGAGTTCCGCGAGAGCGCGCTCTACTCCACCGATTACGACCGCCGCTTCCGCCCCACGGGGCAGCCGGCCCCCGGAGTCGAGTCATGACGATAATGGACCGATCGCATCCGCCCGGCCTTCTCGTCGCCGCTCCACGGTCGAGCTCCGGCAAGACCACCGTGACGCTGGCGCTGATGCGGGCGCTCGCCCGGCGCGGCCTTGCCGTGCGTGGTGCCAAATGCGGGCCGGACTATATCGACCCGGCCTTCCACCAGGCCGCCACGGGCTATCCCAGCGTCAATCTCGACAGCTTCGCCATGCCGGATGCCATGCTCGATTCGGTGGCGGCGATGGCGGGCCATGGCGCTGATATCGTCATCGCCGAGGGCTCCATGGGCCTGTTCGACGGCATCGTCGCCAGCGAGGGCCGGACCGGCGCCAATGCCGACATCGCCGCCCGCTACGGCTGGCCCGTGCTCCTCGTCGTGGACGTCTCGGGTGCCGCCCAATCGGCCGCCGCCGTGGCACTCGGCTGCGCCCGCTACGATCCTCGTATCCGCATCGCCGGGGTGATCCTGAACAAGGTCGCCAGCGCCCGCCATCGGCGTCTGGTCGAAGCCGGTCTCGCGCGGGTCGGCATCCCGGTTCTCGGAGTGCTCATGCGCGACGCGACCCTCTCCCTGCCCGAGCGTCATCTCGGTCTGGTCCAGGCTCGCGAGACGGGCGATCTCACCGCGCGGCTCGATCGCCTCGCCGATCTGGCGGAGGCCGGTCTCGACCTCGACGCCATCCTCGCGGCCGCATCGGGACGCCTGCCGGACGTGGCGGATGCCGCCCTGCCCCCTCCCCCGGGGCAGCGCATCGCCATCGCTTCGGATGAGGCCTTCTCGTTCCTCTATCCACATATGGAAGCGGGCTGGCGCGCGGCGGGCGCCGAACTGGTCGCCTTCTCACCCCTCGCCGACGAGGCGCCCCCGGAGGACTGCGACGCCTGCTGGCTACCGGGCGGATATCCCGAGCTTCATGCCGGGAAACTCGCAGCGGCGGGCCGGTTCCTGAACGGCCTCCGGAGCTTTGCCGAACACAATCCCGTCCATGGCGAGTGCGGCGGCTACATGGCTCTCGGTCTCGGGCTGGAAGACGCGGCGGGCGTCACGCATACGATGGCGGGCCTGCTCCCGGTTGCGACCTCCTACAAGGTGCGCCGCCTGCATCTCGGCTACCGCGTCGCGACGCTCATCGGTGATGGCCCCCTCGGGCAGGGCGGATCGCGCCTCGTCGGCCACGAGTTCCATTATGCCAGCGAACTGACGCCGCCTCCCGCCGAGGATGTCGCCCTCGCGGTGGTGACCGACGCGGAAGGAGTTCCGTTAGGCATGGCAGGCCACCGATGCGGCCGTGTGTCAGGCAGTTTCTTCCATCTCATCGGATGACTGAAAATCGATCAAACGGCCGCAGGGATCTCTGAGCGCTTTCCCATCTTTGCCGCAGTTCGCACGATCGCCAAAACGTCCCGCCGGAGTTGGTCGTCCTCGATCAGGGCGTAGGCCTGGAGCAGTTCGATCGCGCCGTGTGCGCTCAAGAATCCGAACACCTCAGATTGTGTTCCTCCCGCGTCGTCCTCCTCGAAGAACGCCGAGACAGGCACTTCCAAGAGACGGGAAATCTCTCGGAGCCGGCCAGCACCAACGCGATTCTGCCCCTTCTCGTATTTCTGGACCTGCTGGAAGGTCACACCGACGGCGGTCCCGAGGGCAGTCTGACTAAGGCCACGAGCCTTGCGCAGGGCCGTGATCCGCAACCCAACCAGGCGGTCGACATCGGTAGTTTGCTTGGGCATCATCACTCGTTTCAGTGCTTAATACGGTCTCGGCCGGTTTTGCTGGTCTCCGCAACCGATGCGGCAACTTTAATACGCCGCATTCGGTACGGTCGGAAGTTAAAAGAAAGTGAACCCGTAGTCTCCACGGCCCTCCACCGGAGGGAGAAGGAATTTCCAGAAACCACCAAGGAATCAGGAGCGATCCCCTGGGTCCGAGGAACGCGAAACCAGCTTGACCACAAACCGGGCAAGGATGGCAAGAGTCACCACGAACTTGCCGTCGCAAACCGAGGAAGGCCGGACACCGGCTCCACAACGACGTGAGGGAAACGTTCTTGTATCCAGAAACCTTGTGACAGAAATAGCGCTATTTTAATACGGGATCGTGCGGCTTTTCCCATCATTTTCCAATCGGGATATTGCGGTTTAGAATGCGGCGCGGATCGCCGGCCGCCCCTGCTCCCGGCCTTTTGTACGAAGGTGCTTCATGTTCATTGCCATGAATCGATTCAAGGTTGTTCCGGATGCAACGACAGAATTCGAGCAAGTCTGGCTCGGGCGGGACAGCCAACTCGACGAGATGGAAGGATTCGTCGAGTTTCAGTTGCTTCGGGGCCCGACCTACGAAGATCATGTGCTGTATGCCTCGCACACTGTCTGGGCCTCCAAATCGGCTTTCGAGGCCTGGACCCAGTCGGAGCAATTCCGCAAGGCGCATAGCCGCACACCGACGACGAAACCTCTCTACCTCGGCCATCCGCAGTTCGAGGGATTCGAGCCGATTCAAACCTTGAGCAAGACACAGGAAGTCTCGTCGGCGGAGCTGTATTCCGAAGCGATGGCCTGATCGACCTTGCCATCCGGCGGCATCCTCGCCCCGCACCGTTCGATGGGGATGCCACCACGCTTCGAGGCCGGCGGCCGACTGTCCTCTGCCTCGCTCAGTCTCGAACGGCCATGATGACGTCGCCGCGCCGCACCGCGAGCGCAGCGACCACCCGCCGACCGAACGCCGTGTCTGGGAGGCCGTCTCTGAGCCCGAGATACAGGTCGTTCCACCCAAAGCGGCAGTCGATATCCGGGATCTTCGCGAACCGGTCGAGTTCACCCAGCATCGCCTCAGCGAAATCCTCGGGACTCATCATCGGTTCGACGGCGTCGAGGAGGCCGTACTCTTCCAGGAAACCGCCGTTCAGGTTGATGAGACCGTCCCGGTGCCGAATCAGCGCGAAGTAAATGCCGAAGCCGATCATGGCTCGGTCGCGCCAGCCGGTTTCGGCGATGTATGTCCTCATCATCACGTCGGTGGTGTAGGTCTCGTGCTCGCCGTCACGCCTGGCGAGATAGCCGCGAAACACGTCGTGCGCGTCCGGGTCGAGGCGCAGCAGGGCCTGCATGGCAGCGGCGAGCGCGCCGTGGCTCTCCTTCGGTCCCCAGATCTGACGATACAAGCCCTTGGCTTCGACGGCGCTCGGATGCACGTCGAGATAGGTCGTCAGGAGTTCCCGTAGCATCGGAGCGACCGCGATACGGTCGCGTGACACGCGTGCGAAGAAGGCCGATTCCGTCATCGTCCGGCCGCCGACCACGAAGGACAGTTCCAGGACATCGGTCTGCAGCAGGTCGGCCAGTCGCTCGCGGATGTCGAGGGTGAGGCGACGCAGGCCCTCGGCGACGGCCGCCTGTGACAACGCCTCGACGATCACCACATGGCGGCGGCTCGACCGGGCCAGGAAGCGCCGGACCGCCGCCTCTTTCGGACCCGACCAGACCGAAGCCCGGAAGCCGTCTTCGTCCTGCGAGATCGACCGGACCGGAAGGTCGCTCGCGCACCAGGCGCGCTGGATGCGAACGGCATCCGGCAAGGCCTGGATCTCCACATGCTCGGCATGCGTAACGTCGGCGATATCGGCCAGGACCTTGGTTCCGTGAAAGCGTTCGAAATGGAAAACGGGCGAGAGCGAGCCGTCCAGGCCGATGCGCTGAAACTCCGCCCGCTTGTCCCAGAAATGGCCGTACTGGACCCAGAACGCCGTCTCGGCGGGCTCCCACACCACGTTTCGGATCGCCAAGGGGGGCTCGGGCGTCATGCGCGCCACGATGGTCCGTGCCAGGCCGAGAGGCGTGGTCGTCCAGAGTTCGAGGGCCTGGCTCACTCGGCGCCTTCCATCCGCGACCGCATCCCGATGCGGCGGTGACGCGGCGGAGCCGTCATGGACCGCCGGCAAAGCGGACGAGGGCGTCACGGCGTAGCGACCGCTCGGGCTGAACCACCACGGTTTCGCCGCATCCGGCAGCGGTTCGCAGCGCACCGTTCCCGTGGAGGGATCCAGTCGGTACAGCCCATACCGCGATCCCGGCGCACCGCATTCGAAGCCGACGAACGCCAGCTGGCCGCCCGGATCCCGAAACACGTCATCCTGGATCGTGAGCGCGGTCGGCTCGCCAGGGTCGGGGACAAATTCACCGCCGCCGGCCAATAGGCCTACGGTTTGGCCGGCCGTCCATTGCAGACCGTTTCCGTCCGCGACGACAGCGAGGTCTGTCGCGCGCCGAACCTGAAGGGAATGGAGGTAGCGCTCCTCGTCGAGGGGCCGCTTGCCGTCGTACAGGACGATCCATCCGGAATCGGCGGGCACGAAGATGTGGCGGGGGCGATCCGTCCCGGCTGGTTGCCGAGTGATCTCCCTGTCGAGCCGCCAGTCGATGAGGCAGATCTCCCCATCGGCGGACAGGCAGACGAGGCGGTCCGGGCCGACGAACGCCGCGTCACGGATCGATCCGTCCGGAAATGGCAGGAACATCCGCCATGTGCCGCCATCTTCCACCGCCGCGACGGCGTTGTACCGGTGATGTGTTCCTGAAAGCGTCACGCGCGGCATGAAAGCTCCCCCAGCAGACCACGGAACGGCCCCAGGCCTTTCGCCATAACGGCCAGCCAAGCTTTCGGACAGCATGAAGGAGAGATTTGGGCGGCACCGGCGGGTCCGAGGTTTGCGCCCCGGGCAGACATGACGATGGCCGGATGGGACAATGTCCCATTATGGCACAAACCAAGTCTCACCCCGGCACACAGCGTCCCAGATGTTCCAGCAACGTCTTCCCGAAATCTACCAGACCCTGCCCGCCGCGCGCGACACGCGACGCGACGCGTGGGCGGCCGTCCTTCCGCGGCGGTGGCGCGGAGCGATCCGCTTCGGGCTGTCCACGGCTCTGGCCGTCTCCGACCTCGTCGCGATCCTCGTCACGGCCTACTTGGTAGAGGCGATCTATTATGAGTTCGCCTTCGACCAGCAGATCGCCACGGGCATGACCGGGAGCTTCCAGTTGGCGGGCCTCGTGGCCGTCTTCGTGCTCCTGACCAACGTCGTGCGGGACGAGTACAGCATCGAGACGCAGCTGACCCGAGGCCTTCACCGCCGCCGGATGGCGAGTCTCTGGCTCGCCGCTTGGGGAATCGTGCTTGTCGTCGGCTTCGCCACCAAGACCACGACCGACTTCTCGCGCGCGGTGGCGATCGGCTTCTTCCTCACGGGCTTGCCGGCCCTGTACCTGTCCCGTCTCGTCATCGTGGGCCTCGTGCGGCGGACGATGACCTCCGGCTCACCGTCGATCAGTCGCATTCACCTCGTCGGCTTCGAGGAGGACATTGCCAGCTTCCACGCCAACAACGACGCGCAGGCCCTGAATCTCCGGGTCATCGGTACCAGCTATCTGCGTCGTGTGGACCCGCGGGAAGACGCGTCGGTGCGGCAGGCACAGATGTCGGAAGACCTCGACCTCGCGGTGTCGGTGGTGCGGTTCCTGCGGCCGGACGACGTCTTCATCCTGGTCCCCTGGACGGATGCGGCGGATATCGAGCGCTGCGTCGACGCGTTCCTGCGCGTCCCGGCCGCCCTCCATCTCCGTCCCGGCTCGGTCATGGACCGATTTCCCGATCTCAAGCTCGCGCGGGTGGGACGGCTGTCGGGCATCAATATCGGCCGCCGGCCGCTCACCTTCAGCGAGATCGCCCTGAAGCGCGGCCTCGATGTCGTCCTGTCCGCCATCGCGCTGGTGCTGCTCGCGCCGCTCCTGGCGTCCATCGCCCTGCTGATCAAGCTCGACAGCCCCGGGCCGGTCTTCTTCCGCCAGCGCCGGTACGGCTTCAACCAGCAGGCCTTCGGCGTGTTCAAGTTCCGCAGCATGAAGACCGAGCAGAACGCCGTCTTCCGACAGGCGACCCGCAACGATTCACGGATCACCCGGATCGGCGCCATTCTGCGCCGGACGAATCTCGACGAGTTGCCCCAGCTCATCAATGTCCTGATGGGGGAGATGTCCCTGGTCGGTCCGCGCCCCCATGCCCTTGCTCACGACCGCAGCTTCGAACGGCGGATCGCACTCTATGCCCGCCGCCACAACGTGATGCCCGGCATCACCGGCTGGGCACAGGTGAACGGCCTACGCGGCGAGACCCTGACCGATCTCGACATGGAGCGGCGTGTGAACCACGACCTGCACTACATCGACAATTGGTCGGTCTGGCTCGACATCCAGATCATGATCCAGACCATCGCCTCACGGCGGGCCTATCGCAACGCGCGCTGAACCTCGCGCACCGTGTCGCTCAGGGGTTCGGTTCGTGGCCGAGGCAGGCGCCGCATTCGCCCTCCACTTCGAGGATCCGGCTCGACGGCTTGAACCCGGCTTTCGCCAAGGCCCTGTCGAGCTGGTCGTCCACCTCCGGTGAGGTCGTCTCGTCGATGCTGCCGCATGTCCGGCAGATCAGGAAGACGAGGCCGGCCCCGTCGCCGTGCTGGTGCCCGCAGGAGACGAAGGCGTTGCGGCTGGCGATGCGATGGACGAGACCGTTCTCGGTAAGAAAGTCGAGGGCGCGATAGACCGAGACGGCGGCGACCCGGCGACCTTGACCGCTCAGCCGCTCCGCGATGTCGTAGGCGCCGAGCGGCTTCGCCTCGGACGCCACCGCTTCGAGGACGTCCCGCCGCAGCCGCGTGAACTGCAGGTCACGCTCGGCGCAGAGACGCTCCGCTCGCGCCAGCGCATCCGTGGCATTACCACAGCAGGCGCCGTGATCGTGGACGGCACTATGGTCGTGCACGCCATCCTCCCCTGATCGCCGGTCGATGTGGTCCGGCACGTTGAACTGATGCGATGTTACAGTGTATCAGTACCAGAGATAGTTCGCCGCTCCCGTTCGGACAATTCCGCCCCTTCCTGGTACCCGAACCGCTGTGACGCGTCCTCCCCAGATCAAACCGCCCCCCCGTCGCTCCCTGTTCCAGGCCGGCGCCGCCTCGCGGCTGATCATCGCCGCGATCCTGTCCGGGCTGGTCTGGGGGGCGATCCTCTGGGCCATGGGATAACGATGACACACGCCCTCATGGGGGACGCCCCCGTTCAGCCCGGCGCCATCGTCTTGCGCGGATTGACGCTCGGCTACGACCGCCATCCCGCCGTGCACCATCTCGACGGTACCATCCCCGCCGGAGCCCTGATGGCCCTGGTCGGCCCCAACGGCGCCGGCAAATCGACTCTGCTCAAGGGGATCATCGGAGAGATCCGCTGCCTCGACGGCAGGATCGACCGGCCCGGCGGAACCGATTCCATCGCCTACCTGCCCCAGGCCGGCGAGATCGACCGCAGCTTTCCCCTGAGCGTCCTCGACCTCGTGGCGATGGGACGCTGGCGCCGCCTCGGCTTCTGGCGCAGCGCCCTCCCCGACCGCCGGACGCTGGTCAGCGCCCTCTCCGCCGTGGGCCTCCTCGGCTTCGAGGATCGGCTGATCGGCACCCTGTCCGGCGGTCAGTTCCAGCGCGCCTTGTTCGCGCGGCTGATCGTCCAGGACGCCCGCATCATCCTCCTCGACGAACCGTTCACCGGGATCGACGGACGCACCACTGCCGATCTGATCGGCCTGATCCGCGGATGGCATGCGGAGGGCCGCACCATCGTCGCCGCGCTTCACGACCTGCATCAGGTCAAGGCGCATTTTCCGACCACGCTCCTGCTGGCCCGTGAGCCGGTGGCCTGGGGCGCCACGGAGACGGTGCTGACCCGGGAGAATCTCGCGCGCGCCCAGGCCTTGTCCGAAGCCTGGGACGAGGATGCCGCCATCTGCGGGCGGGGCGAGGGCCATCATCATGCACCGCCCCCTGCCGATGGCGGGGACCTGCATCACCACGATCACGACCATCCCCATGGTCACGCGCACGATCATCGTCACGACCACGGACACGCCGCGTGATCGATCTCCTGTTCGGCCCCTTCATCGAGTTCGGCTTCATGCGCCGGGCGCTGGCCGGCTGTTTCGCCCTCTCGCTCTCGGCCCCGCCGGTGGGGGTCTTCCTCATGCTGCGGCGCATGAGCCTGATGAGCGACGCCATGAGCCATGCGATCCTGCCCGGCGCCGCGGTCGGTTTCCTCGTCGCCGGCCTATCGCTGCCGGCGATGACCATAGGCGGGCTCGCCGCCGGCCTGTTCGTGGCGCTGCTCGCCGGCATCGTCACCCGGACGACCTCGATCAAGGAGGATGCGAGTCTCGCCGCCTTCTACCTGATCTCTCTCGCCGCTGGCGTGCTGCTCGTCTCCTTGCGCGGCTCGCAGATCGATCTCCTGCACATCCTGTTCGGCACGGTTCTGGCCCTCGACGATCCGGCGCTCATGCTCCTCGGCGGGATCGCCACGGTGACGTTGTTCGCGCTCGCCGCGCTCTACCGCCCCCTCGTCATGGAATGTGTCGACCCGCTGTTCCTGCGCACGGTCAGCCGTGCCGGCGGGCCGGTGCATTACGCCTTCCTCGGCCTCGTGGTGATGAACCTCGTGGGCGGCTTCCAGGCCCTCGGGACGCTGCTCGCGGTGGGGCTGATGCTGCTGCCGGCGATCACCGCGCGGTTCTGGGCCGCCGACCTGTCGGGCCTGATCCCCATGGCGATGGTGGTGGCGATGGTGTCGAGCTTTGCCGGACTCACCGCCTCGTACCGCGCCGACCTGCCCACGGGGCCTGCGATCGTGCTGGCGGCGGGAAGCCTCTACCTCATCTCGCTCCTGTTCGGACCGAGGGGCGGCCTCGTCTGGCGCCTGTTCAAGCCGCGCCACCTCGAAGGCTAGCACCGGACCTCCCTGATCCCGACCATGGGTCGGGGTCAGGGAAATCTGGTAAAAGTCTATACGCTGAAGAGGCTCATGAGGCCCGAGACGATGGCGTAGACGAAGCCGGCGTTCAGGAGCACGCCGACGGCACCGACGCCGAGCCCCATGACGACGAGCAGCCCATCCCGCTCGACGAGGCCGAGGCCGACGAGGCAGATCGCCAGACCGAGTGGGATCTGTCCGACCAGGGGCGCTGCGACCACGAGGGCGAGCGACAGGGTGAGGAGGATCAACCCCACCGTCCGCATGCCGAGGCCGGTCTCGAACAGGCTCATGCGCGGACGCGACCAGCGCTCCAGCCGCCGGAGCAGCGGCACCGCGCGCTTGGCGGCACGCTCCACGTCGCTCCGGGCAATGGAGCGACTCAGGAGAACGCGGGGCAGCCAAGGCGCCGTCATTCCCGCCGTGATCTGAACGGCCACGAGCAACAGCAGCAGGCCGCAGACCAGGGGGATCGGCGGCGGCATCGGCAGGCAATTCGGCAGGCCGAGGATGACGATGAGCAGGGCGAAGGCACGGTCCTTCAGCACCGCGACGATGTCGCCGATGGTCAAGCGATCCGTCTCCTGTGCCGCGAGCACCGTGAGAACTTCGGACGTTCGAGCAGCTGGTGACAAGAAAACTCGGCCTTTGGCGACGGTCCTGTCGCGGGCTCTATCCTAGTCCCCGCCCGACGCCAACCGAATCAGCTTTCACCACCATGCGGCATCGCGGGGCCTCCCTTCTCGACACGGTCCGAACACACCGGCAGATCGACCACTGACACCGCACAACTTCAGATCAGATAAATACATCCTGAAGTTTTATTAAATAGAACAAAAGCAAAACAGTGTCTGCTCAAGAATCGGCTTGGGCGGTCTATGCGCACCACCCACAGTCCATTGTTCACGAACCAGTACAACTTATCATAGGATGTCGTAGACTTGCCCTGCGGTGAGACGGAGCGAGAAGGGACGTGGGACGATCGGCCAGATCGACGAAACGGTCACTGACTTCGGCTCGGCCGATATTCATGTGCTGTGCCACACTCTGCTGTGGCCTCGTCTCGAACCCGGCTCAATCGGAAGGAGGCTCGATTTCGGCATTGATCTTCGGCAGCCTCGATGCCGGAGCATCTTCCTTCATCACGGCGGGCACGAAGATCACGTTCGACGGGCGCGATCGGGACGGTTTCGTCATTCTCGCAAGCGGGGGAGCGGGCGCGAGGATCGAGCGTGGTCCCTCGATACGGGGCATCGCCACGAGTCAGACGCGCCTGACGGCGCTCGGAGCAGTGCTCGCCGGATACCAATGGTTCCACGATTGGGGCGTCGTCGCCGCTTTCGCAGGGCCTGAGGGAAGCATCGAGGTAGAGCAGAGTATCCTCGGCACAATGGTGCTGCCCGACCGCTACGGCATCAGACTGCACGGGGAAGTCTGGGCGCGGCCGACAGAGGAATCCCTCCTCACCGCCACCGCGATCCTCGGCTCGACGCGCCAGAGCGCCTGGGGCCGCCTTGCCTGGGGTTACGACGTGCTCGGTGCCTATCTCGGCCCGGAGGCTGCGCTCTACGCGGACGGGACCGGCTATTCCAAGCTCGGGATCGGCGTCCACGCCACCGACTTTCGCATCGGCGACGTGAGCTTCCGCGCCTCGCTCGGCTACCAGACCGAAACCGGTGGCGGGGGAAGCCCCTACGTCACCCTCAGCGTCTGGCAGCCCTGGTGAGATTCAGAACGGAGCGGAACGCATCTCCGCGCCGGCCAGGAAGCGGGCCGCGTCCGTCGTGATCTCCTCCCGTCGCCGCTCGCCCAATCCGTCGAGGGTACGATAGGGCATGGCCATCCTCGGGTTCCCCGCCAGACGATCCGCATTCTCGATGAGGAAGTTCCAGTAGAGGTAGTTGAACGGGCAGGCACTCTCGCCGGACTTGGCAGCGACGTCGTAGGTGCAGCCCCGGCAATAATCCGACATGCGGTTGATGTATGCGCCCGAGGCCGCATACGGTTTCGAGCCCATGACGCCGCCATCCGCCCACAGGACCATGCCGTGGACGTTGGGCAACTCCACCCATTCGTAGGCGTCGGCATAGACGACGAGATACCATTCCTCCACCTGCGCCGGTTCGAGCCCGGCCAGCAGGGCGAAATTGCCCGTCACCATCAGCCGCTGGATGTGATGGGCATAGGCATGGGCCCGCGTATCGGCGACGCATTGCGCGAGGCAGTTCATGCGCGTCTCGCCCGACCAGTAGAACCACGGCAGGTCGCGCTTGGCGGCGAGAGCGTTGGTCTCGGCATAGGCCGGCATCCTGGCCCAGTAGAGTCCCCGGACGTATTCGCGCCATCCGAGGATCTGGCGGATGAAGCCCTCGACGCAGTTGAGCGGCGCCGCCCCTTCGTCATAGGCGCGGGCAGCCGCCCGGCAGACCTCCTCCGCCGTGAGCAGGCCCGCATTGAGCGCCGGTGAGAGAAGAGCATGGTAAAGGAAGGGGGCGCCCGTCTTCATCGCATCCTGGTAATCGCCGAAATGCGGCAGGCACTCGTCCAGGAAATGCTTCAGTGCGGTGAGGGCGTCGGCGCGGGTCACCGGCCAGCGGAATGCATCGAGATCGCCGAAATGGTCGGCGAAACGGTCCGATACCAGAGCGATGACTTCCGACGTGATCGCGTCGGGCACGAAGTCGGGGCGTTCCGGGGAGCGGTGCCCGCGTGGCAGCTTCTTGCGGTTGTCGTGATCGAAGTTCCACTGGCCGCCCACCGGCTCGCCGTCCTTCATCAGCAGGCCGGTACGCTTCCTCATGCCGCGATAGAACGTCTCCATCCGCAAGGCGTGCCGCCCCTCGGCCCAGCGCGCGAAATCCGCGCGCGGGCAGAGGAAGCGGTTGTCGTCGCGTATGTCCACGGGCACCGGCAGGTCATCGCGCCACCCCTGCATCATCTCCCAGACGCGCCACTCGCCGGGCTCGGTGACGACAATCTTGTCGGGCTCGTGCTGCTCGACCGCTCGCCGGAGTTCGCCGGTGAACGAGCCGGTATTGCCCGGCGCGTCGAGGCGCACGTAGTCGACGGTCACGCCTTCGGCCTCCAGATCGGCCGCGAAATGGCGCATGGCGGCGAACAGGTAGGCGATCTTCTGCTTGTGGTGGCGGACATAGGTGGCCTCCTCCCGCACCTCGACCATGAGCACGACGTCGGATTGCGGGTCGAGATCGGTGAGGGAGGAGACGCGTCGGTGAAGCTGGTCGCCGAGGACGAAGCGGAGGGTGCGCAGCGACGTCACCCCTTCGTCCTGAGCGTCGAGCGGCCGCCATCCGCGCCGATGACCTGCCCGGTGATCCAGCCGGCTTCCGCCGAGACGAGGAAGGCGGCCAGCGCGCCGATATCCTCGGGTGTGCCGAGGCGCTGGAGTGCGTGCATGGACGCGATTCCCGACGCCAGCGTCTCGTTGCTGGTGATGGCAGCGGCGAGCGGCGTGCGCGTCAGCGAGGGCGCGACCACGTTGATCCGGATATGAGGGCTGAGCTCGGCGGCGAGGGACAGTGCGAGTCCTTCCACGGCGCCCTTTGCCATGGCGACGGAGGCGTGGGCCGCAAATCCCTGCGCCACCGCCACGGTGGAGAACAGGACGACGC
>NZ_NKUG01000111.1 GCF_014845095.1 Methylobacterium bullatum
GTTCGCCGCCAAACCCGTGACGAAGCCGGTCACGGAGAGGCCAGCCTTGCCCGGCGGCGTGAAGGCCCCGGTGAAACGCATCGTGAAGCCGATCCCCGCGCCCTCCCCCGTCGCGGCCCCGGCGACCGTCGTCACGGCGCCGCCTCTGCCCGGTCTCGAACGCAAGGCGCGCCTCGCCCTGCGGCGCGGATCGCTCAAGGTCGAGGCGCGGATCGACCTTCACGGAATGTATCAGGCCGAGGCTCACGGCGCCCTGGTCGGCTTCCTCATGCGCTGCCGCTCGGCGGGCCACGCCCATGTCCTCGTCGTCACCGGCAAGGGGGGCGGATCGGGCTTTGACGAGGCGTTCTCGGAGCGCGGCGTCCTGCGCCGTCAGGTTCCCCACTGGCTGCGCTCGCCGGAACTGCGCAGCATCGTCATCGGCTTCGAGGAGGCGGCACGCCACCACGGCGGCGCGGGCGCGCTCTATGTGCGTCTGAGGCGTCGCTGAGGCGTCTGTCCCCACCGCGTCCCGCCAAGGCCACGGCCGGCTCGCCCTGCGCTCGCGCGAGTGGGACTTGAGCCGGATGCGAAAACGCGATATGCGGAAAGTCCCTCCTTTTACGCCGTGTTGCATCCGAGAGCTACAGGCTCCCTCAAGACGATGCGCGGAGCCGGTCTTTACCGACGCTTCGACATAGGTGCCGACAAGGCATCCGGCGCTTTTCCGACTGTCCCGCCCGATCAACCCTCGTCCATCGTCGGTTCTCATTCTCCCATGACGTCACAGAACGACTCCCTCATTCCCGTTGATCCGCCGGCCGAAGTCGGGTTGGTCGCGGCCGATCTCAGTCAGCATCGCGAGGTCAAGCTTCAGGATCTGAAGTCGAAGACCCCCACCGACCTGATCGCCTTCGCGGAGGAGGTCGAGGTCGAGAACGCCTCCACCATGCGCAAGCAGGAGTTGATGTTCTCCATCCTGAAGCAGCTCGCTGCCAAGGAGGTCGAGATCATCGGCGCCGGCACGGTGGAAGTGCTGCAGGATGGGTTCGGCTTCCTTCGCTCTTCGGAATCGAACTACCTGCCGGGCCCCGACGACATCTATATTTCACCCACTCAGATCCGCCGTTTCGGCCTGCGGACCGGCGATACCGTCGAGGGACCGATCCGCGGTCCCAAGGACGGTGAACGCTACTTCGCCCTGCTCAAGGTGAACACGATCAACTTCGAGAACCCGGAGAAGATCAAGCACAAGGTCCATTTCGACAATCTGACGCCGCTGTTTCCGACCCAGCGCTTCAAGCTCGAACTCGATGCGCCGCCGAAGAAGGACTTCAGCCCGCGCATCATCGACATCGTGGCCCCCATCGGTAAGGGCCAGCGCGCCCTGATCGTGGCGCCGCCGCGCACCGGCAAGACCGTGCTGATGCAGAACATCGCGCAGTCCATCACCATCAACCATCCGGAATGCTACCTCATCGTGCTGCTCATCGACGAGCGCCCCGAGGAAGTCACCGACATGATTCGCTCGGTGAAGGGCGAGGTCATCGCCTCTACCTTCGACGAGCCCGCCACCCGCCACGTTCAGGTCGCCGAAATGGTGATCGAGAAGGCCAAGCGCCTCGTGGAGCATGGCCGCGACGTGGTCATCCTGCTCGATTCGATCACCCGCCTCGGCCGCGCCTACAACACCGTGGTGCCGTCTTCCGGCAAGGTGCTCACCGGCGGTGTCGACGCCAACGCGCTCCAGCGCCCCAAGCGCTTCTTCGGCGCGGCGCGCAACATCGAGGAAGGCGGTTCGCTCTCGATCATCGCCACCGCCCTCATCGACACCGGCTCGCGCATGGACGAGGTGATCTTCGAGGAGTTCAAGGGCACCGGCAACTCCGAGATCATTCTCGACCGCAAGGTCTCGGACAAGCGGATCTTCCCGGCCATCGACATCACCCGCTCGGGCACCCGCAAGGAAGAGCTTCTGGTCCCGCCGGATTCGCTCAAGAAGACCTACGTGCTGCGCCGCATCCTCAACCCGATGGGCGTCACCGACGCCATCGAGTTCCTCATGGACAAGCTGCGCCAGACCAAGAGCAACAACGACTTCTTCGATTCCATGAACACCTGAGAACGGTCTTCCCTCCAGCTCGAACGCCCGTCGATAGACGACGGGTGTTTCCTGGCGAGGGAGGATGCTTGTTCTAGACCTCGTGTCATCTCCTGCCGGGAGCGTGGAGAGAGGTCCATCGCGGAAAATACAACATCACGGGCGGCGAATGATGCTTTCCGCCGGAAAGCACTCGATTTGCCGGCTAATGTAGTCGTCGAGTGGGGACATTCGCCCCGCTTCATCGAGACTTGGCAGCATGTCGGCCATGAGCGACGGCACCACTATCTTCGCGCCGGCAAGCGGCTTCGGCAGGGCTGCTGTTGCCGTGATCCGCATCAGTGGTCCGGCTTCCCCGTTTCTCCTTGGGGCGATGGCCGGGCGCCTGCCGCCGCCCCGACGGTTGTCGCTCCGCACGCTGCGCGACCCTGCAAGCGGTGACGTACTCGACTCCGCCCTCATCGTTTGGATGCCAGGACCCGCCACGTTCACCGGCGAGGACATGGCCGAACTCCACCTCCATGGCGGACTCGCCGTTCGGTCCGCCGTCATGGCCGTCCTCGCCGCACAGGCCGGATGCCGTCTCGCCGAACCGGGGGCCTTCAGCCGCCGTGCAGTGGAGAACGGGCGGATGGATCTCACCGCCGCCGAGGGCGCAGCAGACCTGATCGACGCGGAAACCGATTCCCAACGGCGCCAGGCCCTGCGCCAACTCGACGGCGTCCTTGGTCGCAAGGTCGCCGATTGGCGGGACCGACTGATCGATCTCCTGGCCGGAGCCGAGGCCGCTCTCGATTTCTCCGATGAAGGCGATGTCGATGAAGCGGCGCTCGACGCTGCGCTGCATGTGAAGGCCCGCGCGATCCGCGACGAGATCGACGTGACTCTTGCCGATGCCCGGCGGGGAGAGCGCCTGAGGGAAGGTTTTGTGGTGGTGCTGTCCGGCCCGCCGAATGCCGGCAAATCGACCCTGCTCAACGCCCTGAGCCGACGCGATGCCGCGATCGTCTCGGCGATTCCCGGCACGACGCGCGATCTCATCGAAATCCGCTGCGATCTCGGCGGATTGCCGGTCATCATCGTCGATACGGCGGGACTGCGTGACACCGCCGATCCCGTGGAATCCGAAGGCATTCGCCGCACCCGCAAGCGGATGGAGCAGGCCGACCTCGTCCTCGCTCTCCGCGCCGGCGACTATTCGACCGATGAAGCGCTCCCCCTACCCGATCGCTGCATTCTCGTGAGCACGAAAGCGGATCTCGGAAGCGATGGGGGCGGCGACATAGCAGTCTCGGCGCTGACCGGCCAGGGTATCGAGCGCCTGCTCGACTTCATCGAGGCACGGGCGGAGGCTGCCCTCGGCGGTGGCGATGCCCTCGTCACCCGCGAACGCCACCGCGACGGGCTGACCCGCTGCCGCGATCACCTAGACAGGGTATTGTCGGGCCCTGCCCTTCCGGAACTTCTGGCCGAGGATCTACGCCTCGCCGTTCGCGCCCTGGGCGAGGTTACCGGCCGGGTTGGCGTCGAGGACATGCTCGACCGTCTGTTCTCAGGATTCTGTATCGGCAAATAAGGATGCAGACAGACCGAGCCGGGATTCCTTTCCCGTCCGAAATCGCCTTGCGCCGATGCGTCAAGCGTTCCGCGAAGGTGTGGATGACGGTGCCGAACGAGCTTCACGCTCCATCGGATACCTCGAACCGCTTGCATAGAGCATCGAGTTCCTCCGCCGTCTCATAGCGGATTCGGATCTCGCCACTGGCCTGACCCTTGGCCTTCAGGGAGACCGAGACGCCGAGCGCGCGAGCCATGGCCTGTTCGAGGCTGCGCACCTGAATATCGCGCTCGGGCTTGCGAGGGCGTCCTGGGCGGGGTGCGTCGCCCTCCGGCACTTCCGCCGAGGCGAGGGCCTCGACCTCACGCACGGACAGGCCCTCTGTGACGATGCGCCGGGCGACCCCTTCCGGGTCCCTCACCGCGAGCAAGGCGCGGGCATGACCGGCCGTGATCTCGCCCGCGACGACCCGGTCCTGGATCGCGCTGGATAATTGCAATAGCCGCAGGGTGTTGGCGAGATGGCTGCGGCTCTTGCCGATGATCTCGGCGAGCTCCGTCTGGCTATAGCGGAATTCGCTCATCAGCCGCTCGTAACCGGCCGCCTCTTCGATGGCGTTGAGGTCGCTGCGCTGGACGTTCTCGAGAATGGCGTATTCGAGGGACGTCCGGTCGTCGATTTCGACGACGACGATGGGGGCTTCGTGCAAACCGGCGCGCTGCGCCGCGCGCCAGCGGCGCTCACCAGCGACGATCTCGAAAGTATCCGGAACGCCCGCAAGCGCCCGCACGACGATGGGTTGGATGATGCCGCGCAGCTTGATGGACGCGGCGAGTTCGTCCAGTTCGGCGTCATGGAAGCGTCGGCGCGGGTTGCGTGGGTTGGGACGGAGAAACTCGACGGCGACCTTACGCTGTGCCTGCGGCTTACCCGCATCGCCGTTGTCGTCGCCGAAGTCACCGATCAGGGCCGCCAGCCCACGCCCGAGCCGGGGCCGCGCCACATCATCCGCCATCGCCACCTGCTTCCAACTCCGACACGCTACGCATTTACAGGAAAGAACGAGAGACCTAGGCCGCGACCGGCAGCCGGCCTTCGCGCTGGATCACCTCCGAAGCCAGGCGCAGATAGGCCTGCGAGCCGGCGCATTTCAGGTCGTAGAGCAATACCGGCTTGCCATGCGACGGGGCCTCCGACACACGCACGTTCCGGGGAATCGTGGTCTCGTAGACCTTATCGCCAAGAAAGCTCCGCACGTCGGCGGCGACCTGGTTCGAAAGGTTGTTGCGCGGATCCACCATGGTCAGCACCACACCCTGGATCGTCAGCCGGGGGTTCAACGCCGTACGTACCTGCTCCACGGTACGCAGAAGCTGGCTCAACCCTTCGAGGGCGAAGAACTCGCATTGCATCGGCACGAGCACCGCATCGGCGGCCGCGAGGGCATTGATCGTCAGCAAGTTCAGCGACGGCGGGCAATCGATCAGGACATAGGTGACGCCCTCCGTCGCACCGGCCTTGCCGATATCGCTCATGGCGTTGCGGAGGCGATGGGCGCGGTCCGATGAGCTCGCCATCTCGAGTTCGAGGCCTAGCAGATCCATCGTGGAGGGGGCGAGCAGCAGGCGAGGCACGGCGGTGGGCACCACGGCCTGAGCCAGGGACGAGTCCCCTGCGAGCACATGATAGGTCGAAACCTTGCGCGAGCGACGATCGATGCCGAGTCCTGTGGAGGCGTTGCCCTGCGGATCGAGGTCGATCACCAGCACGCGTTCGCCAATGGCAGCGAGGGCGGTACCAAGGTTGATGGCCGTCGTCGTCTTGCCGACGCCGCCCTTCTGGTTGGCCAAGGCTAGGATGCGTAGCGGCCGCTCGGGCACTGCCCTGGAGGCGGAAGAGGGTTCGATGGTCATGAATCCA
This sequence comes from Methylobacterium bullatum, assembly GCF_014845095.1. GTDB lineage: Bacteria > Pseudomonadota > Alphaproteobacteria > Rhizobiales > Beijerinckiaceae > Methylobacterium > Methylobacterium bullatum. Next base: position 5,559 of record NZ_NKUG01000111.1, read on the forward strand.
CGCGGGAGAGGGCGGTGACGCGGACGATCCGCGCTTCCGACTCAGTACGGCTCGTCACCAGATCGTAAACGAATCTCCACCGTTGCGCTGCAGCGGTCAATTCCGCTTGTGCATCACGGCCCTTCGGAAACAGGGCGGTGGTGCCGGTTGTCAACAGCGGTTCGGTCCAGTCGAGCAGCTGGTGAAGCGGGGCCAGGGCGCGGGCGCAGACGACATCGATTCCGACGTGGTCGGCAACCGCGTCTTCGATGCGAAGGTTGCGTACCCGCGCCGGGGCTTTCGTGAGGCGCGCAGCCTCAGTGAGGAAGGCACATTTGCGCGCATTGCTCTCGATCAGATCCACCTGAAAGCCAGGCCGTTCGCGCCCCGCGATGGCGAGGATGAGGCCGGGAATGCCCGCCCCCGAACCGAGATCGAGCCATGTGGTGGCGGTCGGAGCCAGATCGAGGAGTTGTAGTGCATCGGCGATATGTCGTGTCCAGACCTCCGCGAGAGTAGCCGGTCCGACGAGATTCTTGACGTTCTGCCACCGGCGCAATTGCTCGACATAGATGTCCAACGCCGCGGCTGTTTCACGTGAAACATTTGCCTGGGCGAGCACCCGAGCCCGGTCGTCCTGCTTAACGGCCATGGACGACGGCCAGGCCGGAGCGGTCGGCACGGCGAGCATGCGCCGCGAGGAGAGTGAGGGCAGCGGGGGTCACGCCCTCGATCCGCGCCGCCTGACCGAGCGTGCCGGGACGGACCGCTTCGAGCTTGGCCTGCATCTCATTGGACAGACCGGGAATCGCCCCATAGTCGAGCTTGATCGGCAAGGCCACGGCCTCGTCCCGTCGAAAGGCAGCGATATCGGCACTCTGCCGGTCGAGATAGACGGCATAGGTCGCGTCCGTTCGCAGGCGGTCCGCCACTCGGGGGGACACGCTCAGAAGTTCGGGCCAGACCTCGGTGAGACGGTCCCAACCGATCTCGGGATAGGACAGCAATTGGTAGGCACTGCGGCGGATGCCGTCCTGATTGAGGGCGATGCCGTGCCGAGCCGCTGCCGCCGGTGTCAGACTGAGGCCGTCGAGCCGTGCTCTCGCCGCTTCGAGTTCGCCCTGGGAGCGGGCAAAATGCTCGGCCCTCACCGAGCCGACACAGCCGAGGGCAGCGCCGCGTGGGGTCAGGCGCTCGTCGGCATTGTCCACGCGGAGAGACAACCGATATTCCGAGCGCGACGTGAACATGCGGTAGGGCTCACTGACCCCATGGGTCACGAGATCGTCGATCATCACGCCGAGATACGATTCCGCCCGGTCGAAACTGGCGAGAGGCGATCCACCCGCCAGACGGGCCGCATTGATCCCGGCCACCAGCCCCTGCCCTGCCGCTTCTTCGTAACCGGTGGTGCCGTTGATCTGCCCCGCGAGAAAAAGGCCGGGCAGGCGCTTGGCTTGAAGGCCGGTGTCGAGTTCGCGCGGGTCGACGTAATCGTATTCGATGGCGTAGCCCGGACGCACGATCGTTGCATGTTCGAGGCCGGGAATCAGGGCGATCAAATCGCGCTGCACGCTCTCCGGCAAGGCGGTCGAAATCCCGTTGGGATACACCGTCGGGTCGTCGAGCCCCTCCGGCTCCAGGAAGATCTGGTGCCCCTCACGATCTCCGAAACGCACCACCTTGTCCTCGATGGAGGGACAATAGCGCGGGCCACGGCTGCTGATCCCACCGGAATACATCGGGGAGCGGTGGAGATTGGCGCGGATGAGATCGTGCACGGCACGGGTGGTGCGGGTGATTCCGCATTGGATCTGGGGCGTGGTGATCCGGTCCGTAAGTGTCGAGAACGGCACAGGATCATCATCCGCCGACTGCATCTCGAGCCCGGACCAGTCGATGGTGCGGCCATCGAGGCGGGCAGGTGTACCGGTCTTGAGCCGCCCGAGGGCAAAACCCAGGCGGTCCAGGGTCTGAGCAAGCCCGACGGACGGCCCCTCCCCTACACGCCCGGCGGGGATCTGCACCTCGCCCATATGGATCAGTCCGCGCAAGAACGTGCCGGTGGTCAATACGACCGCCGGGCAGGCCAGGATTCCGCCGTCTGCCAGGATCACGCCTGCCACTCGTGTGGCGTCGACGAGGATATCCGCGACCTCCCCCTCCACCACCACGAGATTGGCGGTCTCGGCCACCGCCTCCTGCATCGCCCGAGCGTAGAGCTTACGGTCGGCCTGTGTGCGGGGGCCTCGCACGGCGGGACCCTTGCGCCGGTTGAGCAGACGAAACTGGATACCGGCCGCATCGGCGACCCGGCCCATCAATCCGTCGAGGGCGTCGACCTCACGGACGAGATGTCCCTTACCAAGACCGCCGATGGCCGGATTGCACGACATCGCGCCGATCGTGGAGGCCGAGTGAGTGACCAGGGCGGTGCGGGCTCCGGTGCGGGCGGCGGCGGCGGCCGCTTCCACGCCGGCATGGCCGCCGCCGACCACGACCACGTCGAAAGAAGAGCTCGTCTGGGACATAGGGTGATTAGGCGCGACCGGAGCGAGTCGTCAACGAGGAGAGCGACGACCATCGACGTTCCATCGCATCCGATTTTCGCGATGGACCTCCCGAAACTCGGATCCGCCTCTGACGAGCGATGGGACATGGGCGGGCAAGCGCGCGCAGGATGGCAGATTATCAGCCGCGCCGACGGGCGGCCTCCGTGGCGATGCGCAGAAGCGTCGCCGAAGCATGAGCATGGGCGAGGTCGGGCTGGGCGCGGCGGCAGGCGAGCACGGCCTCCTGGAGCAGCTGAACCGCATGGCGGAGGGCGACGGGAGACCAGCGCCCTAGCTGGGCCTCGACGATGGCCTTGCGGCGGAAGTGCAGGCCGCGCCAATTGCCCACCATCATGCTCGGACTTTGCCCCTCCCCCGTGATCCGCGTGGAGAGGAGTGTCAGGGCGTGGCGCAGGGCCGAGCCGAGCATCATCGACGGGTCCATACCCTCGTGGCGGAAGCGGCGATAATCCCGCTCGACCTCTTCACCGCGGCCGACGAAGGCGGCATCGATCAGCGTATTGAGGACGCTGCCAGCGACGTCGCTGATCACGGCCTCCACATCGTCCAGGGTGATTTCGGTCTGGCCCCTGGCATAGAGCGCCAGTTTCTCGATCTCGGACAGGCTCGCTCGCCGGTCGCCGCCCAGACTCATCGCCAGGATATCGCGCGCCTCACGGGCGATGCGCTGGCCATTCTCCTGGAGGGTGCGGTCGATGAGCTCGGCCAAGGCCCGTTCGTCATCGGCGTAGCAGGGCAGGGCAAGCGCCCGAGTCGACTTTTCGCAGAGCGTCCGTAGGGGCGCGCTCTTGGCGAGGTCTCCCGCCTCCACCACGATGCGTGCACCGGCGATCTCGGCCTTAAGCGCCGCGTCCACGGCCGGAGCGTAGTTGCGGCTTCCTGGCCTTACCCAAATGCTGCGCTGGCCGCCGAACAGGCCAACCGTGCCGGCTTCGTCCACGAGGCGTCCCGCATCGGACGCGAGGACATCGCCGTCGATCTTGACCAGGGCGAAGGGGTCGGACGGGTCAGTGACGAAACTCTCGGCCAGACGCTTGGCTCGTTCGAAAACGAGGCCGGTATCCGGCCCGTAGACGAGGATGACCGCGATCTGCGACGCCGGTCCGCGCCGCAGCAGCGCCTCGATATCGCCAGCCTTGACGGCGGTCAGGGCTTGGTCACCAGAACGGAAGCGATCCGCGTCTTGATCTGATCGGCCAGGGTCTTGGCCAGACGGATCTCCGCATCGCGGGCCGCACGCAGGGAGGCGAAGCGCTGGATCGAGCGATCGTAGGTGGTCGTGGCCACCGCCACACCCTCGGTGATGATCTTCGCTCCGTCCAGGGATTCGAGGGAGAAGCGGATGGTCCCCACCAGGGTGCCTGCTTCGGCACGTCCGGTCTGAGATGACACGATGGGGGTCTTCACCGACTCGCTGCCCTGCATCTTCAGGCGGTAGCGTTTCGGAGACGGCTGGCCCGAACCGTCGAGATCGAAGATGAGTTCACTGCGCAGGTAATGGCCGAGCCGCTCCTGGCCCGCGGCCGTGGAGACGTCGTCCACCTGTACCGAGGCAAGGAGGGCGGCCATGGGCTCGCCGGACGCGGTCGGTCCGTAGAGCGGACGAAAGCAGGCCGACAGGTTGACGGCCATGAGGGAGACCAACGCGACCTTCACCGCGCGGGACCGTACCGCCTGTCTCAGCCCATGCATCATCATCGCAGCAATGCTCTCCGTCCGGTCTCGCTCTTTACGGCGATCCCGCCCCTTGCGTCACCTGTATAAGCAGCAAGCTTTACGATTCCTCTGCGGCGGGACGATGGTCGTCGCTCCTCCTCCTACCATTCCCCCGCATCCTGAAATGCGGGGGCCGATGGGCCTCCTGACGATGGAACGCGGGGCCGGCAAGAGAGGCTCGATGCTCTCACACCACGAGATTCACGATTCGCCCGGGCACCACGATGACCTTGCGGGGGAGACGGCCTTCGAGTGCCTTCTGCACCGCCTCATCGGCGAGGACGAGAGCTTCCACTGTCGCGGTATCGGCCGTGCGCGGCACCGTGACATCCGCACGCTTCTTGCCGTTGAGCTGAACGGGGAGGGTGATCTCGTCCTCCACCAGTAGCGCACGATCGACCACCGGCCACGCGGCCTGAGCGACCAATCCCTGCCGTCCGAGGGCCGACCAGCATTCTTCGGCCAGATGCGGCATCATCGGCGCAACGAGCTGCGTGAGGATGCCCGCCGCTTCCGTCGCCGCGTCGCGCGATACGGTGGCCGTGCGGATCGCCTCATCGAGAGCGTTCGACAGCGTGTAGATATGGGCGACGCAACGGTTGAAGCGGAGGCGCTCCACATCCTCTTCCACCGCGGCGAGAGCCTTGTGGGCGGCCTTGCGAAGCGCAGCGTCCGACGCTCCGCTCGCTGCCGGCACGCCCACAGCGAGAGAGACCAGGCGCCAGACCCGCTGAACGAAGCGGGCCGCGCCCTGGACGCCATCCTCCGTCCAGATCACGTCACGCTCGGGCGGCGAATCGGACAGCATGAACCAGCGAGCCGTATCGGCGCCGTAGCTCGCGATGATGTCGTCCGGGTCCACCACGTTCTTCTTGGACTTCGACATCTTTTCGATGGAGCCGATCGAGATCGGTGCATCTGTTTTCACGTGAAACGCCTGACGCCCGCCGCCCTCGGCGGCGATGCGGATATCGGCGGGCTGAACCCATGCACCCGCTGCGTCCTTGTAGGTCTCGTGGACCACCATCCCCTGCGTGAAGAGCCCGGCAAAAGGCTCGGAAACCCCGGACCAGCCCGTCGCCTGCATCGCTCGCGTGAAGAAGCGGGCATAGAGCAGGTGCAGGATCGCGTGTTCGATACCGCCGATATACTGGTCCACGGCCAGCCAGTGATCCACCGCCGAACGGTCGGTCGGCGCGTCCTGCAGCCAGGGAGCGGTGAAGCGGGCGTAGTACCAGGACGAATCCACGAAGGTGTCCATCGTGTCGGTCTCACGCCGGGCCGCAGCGCCGCAACGCGGGCAGGGCACGTTGCGCCAGGCATGATCACGCTCCAGCGGATTGCCGGGGGTATCGAAGGAGACCTCGTCGGGCAGCTTCACCGGAAGGTCGGCGACCGGGACGGAGACCGGCCCGCAGGCATCGCAATGGATGATCGGGATCGGACAACCCCAGTAGCGCTGGCGCGAGACGCCCCAGTCTCGCAGGCGGAACTGGACCTTGCGCGCCGCCACCGCCTCCCCGTCCAGGATCTCGGCCTCGAGCCGGTTCGCCACGGCGTGGAAGGCCTCGTCCGTCGTCATGTCGTCGAGGAAGCGCGAATTGATCATGCGGCCATCGCCGTCATAGGCGGTGTCGGTGACGACGAAGCTCGCCGCGTCCTGCCCTTCCGGACAGACGACGGGCGTATTGCCGAGGCCGTACTTGTTGGAGAAGTCGAGGTCGCGCTGGTCGTGGGCGGGGCAGCCGAACACGGCGCCCGTGCCGTAATCCATCAGGACGAAATTCGCCACGTAGACGGGCAGCAGCCAGGACGGGTCGAGGGGGTGGCGCACCCGCAACCCCGTGTCGAAGCCGAGCTTCTCCGCCGTGTCGATCGCGGCCTGCGCCGTGCCGGTGCGACGGCATTCCTCGATGAAGGTCTGGAGTTCGGGACGCGTGACGGCCACGGACGCCGCGACCGGGTGGTCGGCCGCAATGGCCAGGAACTTCGCGCCGAACAGGGTGTCGGGACGGGTCGTGTAGACCTTGATCTCGCCGTCACGCGAATCGAAGGCGAAGCGGACCTCAAGCCCTTCCGAGCGGCCGATCCAGTTCTTCTGCATGACCCTGACCTTCTCCGGCCAACGCTCCAGGCCGTCGAGTGCGTCGTAGAGATCCTGCGCGAAATCGGTGATCTTGAAGAACCACTGGGTCAGCTCGCGCTGCTCCACCAGCGCGCCCGAGCGCCAGCCGCGCCCGTCGATGACCTGCTCGTTGGCCAGCACGGTATGGTCCACCGGGTCCCAGTTCACCTTGGCCGTGCGGCGGGTGACGAGTCCCTTGTCGAGGAAGTCGAGGAACATACGCTGCTGGTGCTTGTAGTAGTCGGGATCGCAGGTTGCGATCTCCCGGCTCCAGTCCAGTGACAGGCCCATGCTCTGCAACTGGCCGCGCATGGTGGCGATGTTGGCGTAGGTCCAGTCGCGCGGGTTGACCTTGCGCTCCATCGCCGCGTTCTCGGCCGGCAGGCCGAAGGCGTCCCAGCCCATAGGGTGCAGCACCGCGAAGCCCTTGGCGCGCTTGTAGCGGGCCACCACGTCGCCCATGGCGTAGTTGCGGACGTGGCCCATATGAATGCGCCCCGACGGGTAGGGGAACATCTCGAGCACGTAGTATTTCGGGCGCGGGTCGTCGTTCTTCGTGGCGTAGATACCCTGGGCGGCCCAGGCCTCCTGCCAGCGCGGCTCGGCATCCTTGGCGTTGTAGCGCTCTGGAACGGGCATGGGGGAGGAAGTCATGGTGCGGGCTCTGACTACGGCCAGGACGGCCTGGCGAGGCGCCTCACGCGGCGCCGGAACGGTTGGATGCCGGACTAACACGGCTTGTTTGCCGGTCAACAGAGCCGTCACCGGTGGAGCCCGGCGCTTGCGGCCGGCGTTGCGGATGATAGGTCAGGCGTAACCCGCCCCCTCCTTCGCCCGCGAGACATCATGCCCGACTCCACCACGCCGAGATACGCCCATCCTGACGCCGCCGCCGTCGTCGCCGGGCTTGAAGCCGTGCGCGATAAGATCGTCCAGGCGGCTCAGGATTCCGAGCGGGACCCGGCCACGATCTCGCTGGTGGCGGTCTCGAAGCTCATCGATGCGGACGGCATCGTCCCGGCTCTTGAGGCAGGGCATAGGGTTTTCGGCGAGAACTACGTTCAGGAATCGAAGGCGAAGTGGCCGGCTTTGCGCGAGCGCTTTCCCGATGTCGAGCTTCATCTCGTCGGGCCGCTCCAATCGAACAAGGCCCGCGAGGCGGTGGAATTGTTCGATGTGATCCATGCCCTCGACCGGCTGTCACTGGCGGCGGCCCTGGCCAAGGAGATCGAGCGCACGGGGCGCACGCCGAAGCTGCTCGTCCAGGTCAATACCGGTGACGAGCCGCAGAAGGCCGGGGTCTCGCCCTCGCAGGTGGACGTCCTCCTCAGCGAGTGTCGTGAGACCCATGGTCTGGCGATCAACGGGCTCATGTGCATCCCGCCGGCCGAAGCCCCGCCATCGGCGCATTTCGCCCTCCTGGCCCGCATCGCCGAGCGCCACAACCTGCCCATCCTTTCCATGGGCATGAGCGCGGATTACCCGGCGGCGATCCAGATGGGCGCCACCCATATCCGCGTCGGCACAGCGATCTTCGGGGAGCGCCCCCGCGCCGCAGGGGCCTGAGCGGCACCGCTCGTCCCGGGGCCGCGCAGCGGAACCCGGGATCCACGGTGCCCTACCCGAACGCTCCCACCTCGTGCTGGATCATGCCCGACAGCTCGCGGACGCGGGCGAAGGACTGGCGGATCGGGCCGAAGATCGTCTTGTGCTCCGATTCGTAGGTGCCGACATCGCGCGGTCCGGCGGGCTCGCCGAAATTGAGGCCGAGGGTCGGGTCCGGCGTGATCGGGAAGATCTCGTCGAGCATGGCGAGGCAGCCGTCGATGTCGAGGCGGAGGAAGCGCTCGATCAGCTGCTCGCGGGTGATGCCCGATTGCGGGCGGAAGCCGGGAATGTGCACGGCCAGGAACCAGATCCGGTGGATCAGGGCGAGGCGCAGGGCGTGGAGCATCGTCAGCCTCACCGACATCTTGCCGAGGTCCGGGGCGGCGGATTGCAAACTCAGCCAGTCGCTGGTGAGGCGACCGAACAGGCGGCGCAGGTCGGGGGCGAGGCGCAGACGGTCGAGGGCGGTGGCGATGACGAGAAGTTCGTCGCGCCGGTCGTCGCGCTGCGTGCGCCGTGCCCGTTCCAGCCACATGGCCGGGTCGAGCGTATCGATATAGGCGCGCAGCACATCGAGGTCGCCCACCGCCGAGGCATGCTGGGCGAGGCGGAACGCGCGGGAGAACCGGACCGAATCGCGGCGCATGTCGCGGAACAGATCCGGTGCGCGGCTCGCCGCCCGGCCGAGGCCGTGGAGCGAATTCGCGAGGTACCCCAGTTGGTGCAGGATCGCGTTGTTGGGAATCGCCCGCATCTGGCGGGGATGGGTGATCATGCTGGGGCCGCCGCTATCGGTCTGGCGGGCCACCGGACGCGAGCCGGTGCGGTCGAGGAGGCTAGGGCCGAACGTGCCCAGCAATGCGGCGTAGCCAGGGTCGTCCACCAGGGCTTCCATGTCCTGGCGGGCGACGGTGAAGAACTCGGCGGCGAAATCCGCCTCGCCATAGATCGGGTCGTCGGTCTCGTCGGCGCCCGGCGCGTCGGAAAGGACATAGTCGGCGAAGGAATCGTCGTCGGCGATGTCGAAGGCGAAGAGGTGCTCGGCGATCCGCTCCACCGTGGCGCGGGCGAGCGCTTGCGTGCCGAACATCAGGTAACCGTCCGAGCCCTGGAAGCTGGATTCCAGCCGCACCTTGATGCCGGCCTTGCGGTTCCGGTGCCGTGAATCCTCCGGCGCGAGATAGGCGAGGCGGTCCCGCAGGGAGGTCGGATGGGCGCCGCGGCCGATCGATTCGCCATGGGTATCGAAGATCGCGAGTTCGATGCCGGACAGGCCGTTCTGCGTCATCAGGTCGGTGATGCGCAGGCGCAGGCGCTCGATCCAGAAACTCGCGGCGAGCTGGCCGACATAGCGGCCCGAATCCGAGTAGCCGAACTGCACCGTCAGCCGGCCGATGCGCTTGAGATAGGCGCGCCAATGCGGGTTGCGCAGGGCATCGTCGAGGACGCGGATGCCCTGTTCCAGGGCACTCGCCGTCTCGAACAGCGGCGTGATCTCGACCTTGTCGCTGATCCCGTAATGCCGGGCGAGCCAGAGGGCGGCGAGAAGGGTGTAGCCGGTCTCCGTCTCGGCGATGAGGAAGCGCACCGGATGGGTGCCGTCCACGTGCTTCAGGATCTGCGCGATGGTCATCATCAGGCGCGCGGCCGAGGCACGCTCGGCGGCGAGCGCGCCGAAATCCACGGCCACCGGATGCACGTCGTTGAGGAGGGCGTGGATGGTCGAGAGGTGCGAGCGCCGCTGCGCCGCGTCCGTCGGCTCCCCTTCGAGGTCGATGACCCGGCGCACGGCGTTGTGGATCTGGCTGGCGTTGAGCCGGAAATGCGGCAGGGCGTTCGACAGGCCGTGTGTCGCGATGCCGGAGCGCAGGAGAGCGATGGCGCGCTTGTCCTCGTCGCTCTCGACGCCGCCCAGGGCTCCGGCGAGGCCCGCCAGGAGCGGCCCGGAATCGGTCTGGGCGCGCTCCCGCTCGATGATGAGCGCCAGAGCGAAGCGGTGCACCGCCTCCAGGGTAGGCTTGGTCCCGAGGCGCGGGGCGACGGCGAGTTGCCGGTTGACGGCCGCCAGCGCGCCCTGCGTCAGGTCCCGCACCACGTTGGTGGCCGGCACGTTCGGCAGGTGGCGCATCACCCGGTCGAGCTGCATGCGCTTCGATTCCAGGCGGTAGCGCAGGGTGTCCCACCAGCCGATATCGGTGCGCCCGTCCGTGTCGCAGCCAACCCAGGAGGCGAGGGCGAAGGGCTTGAGCACCAGTTCCGTCCAGCGGTCGGGCCAGCGCGAGCGGGCCGCATCGAGCAGGGCTGCGTTGAAGCTGTCCAGGGCCGCGCGGCCGTGATTGGCCGCGAGGCAGGCCTGTTCGAACTCGTCGTCCAGGCTGATCTTCGCATCCGGCCGGGTCGAGAGGGCGGCGGCCTTCTCCATCAGGGGCCGGCGCGCCGCCTCGCTGTCCTGGGACGCGGCCTCGGCGATGAGGGCCGCCACGGCCTTCGGCATGCCGAAGGTCGGGTGGGCGGTGAACACCACGGCGAATCCGGTACGGCCCACGAGATCGCGGAAGGTCTCGAAATCCCCTGTGCCTTTCGGGATCGCCGCCACGAGGCGCGCCGGCATCGTGCTGTCTGCCGATGCCTGCGCGTCCCGGTCCAGCCCGACATAGCCGCGCAGGCGCTCGGCCCGGGCTACCAGGGATTGTGTGCGTAACCGGGTGAACAGGCCGTCGAGGTCGTCCTCGTCGATCTCGTCGCGGTCTAAGCGGCGGGTGATCGCGAGCGTCACCGCCAGGACGGGATTACGGAACGGATCCTCGCTCGACCGTTCGCGAGAATCCTCGATGAGGGCGATGAGATCCTGTTCCAGCTTGCCGGGATCGGGCACCGTATTGGCTGGGCTGCGGTCAAGCATGCGCATCGATCGACCTTGTCTGGACAGAAGAAAGAGGACGGCCCCGAAGCCGAGTCGCCTTAGAACAGGTTGGGCGTCGCGCCGGCGACAATGCGTGCATGACGACCCGTCATCCACCGATGGATCGCTTTGCGAACCGGCGCCACCACCGTGCAAGGCCAATCCGTCCGCATGGTTTCGGCTCCGCGTTCCCTCGGCGCAAGGGGCCGAAACGAGACGCAAGGACCGTTCCGGCCAGGGCGACCCGGGCGGCAATGCCTGCCTCTGTGCGAAAGCACTCCTGTGGCGCGCCACAAGTGGATGCAAGCCGGCCCTCGCTGGGGTAACCCTCTCAGCCATGCAGATCTCTTCGATCCCGTCCTGTCCTTCCGGCAACCCGAACTCCGCGTTTCGGCCTTGGAGGATGCGGACTGGGAGTCGCCTGGCGCTGGTCTCCTGCGTTGCTCTTTTATGCGTGATGCTGGGAGTCTCCCCCGGTTTCACACAAGAGGACGCCGCGCCATTGGGCGAGGCCGAGGCTCCGGCCCCCAAGCCTAAGCCGAAACCAAAGCCCAAGCCCAAACCGAAACCCGTCGCCAAGCCAGCCGAGGCGTCCGATGCTCCTCAGGCCGCGCCCCTGCCGACGCCGGCGGCCAATCTCGCTCCCGTGAAACTGCCCGAGCTCATCGTGGTCTGCGACAACGGCCAGGGTGCGTTCTACGAGGGCCAAGGCGCCGTCTCGCTCTGGGTGACGCGGAGCGGCACGATCACCGTCGACAACCCGCTTCGCCCCCTGACGCCGGAGGCTACCCGCGTGCTGCAGGTCGTCCTCGGCAACAAGGCCGCCACCGCCTTCGGCCCCGATCTCCTGGCCCTGCGCCGGGGCGGCAGCCCCGCAGCCCTGGAGGCGACGATAGGCGGCCCGGTCCGCTGGGACGAGCAGCTGACGGTGCTGCCGGATTTCCTCAACATCGTCTCGGAGGCCGGCGAGGCTCTGGCACGCCTCGATTACCGCCGCTGCGGCGATGCCCCGGAGGTGAAGGCGGCGCCCGTCGCCAAGGCGAAGCCCAAGCCCGTCGCCAAATCACCGCGCCCGCCCAAGGCCTCCGCCGCCGAGGGAGCTGGGCGAGGGGAGGGCGCGGCTCCTCGCGGCCTTCAATTGCCTCAAGGCGCCATTCCGGCCGGCCAATAACGATCGCGAGACGAGGGAGGACGACATGAAGGCCGCCGAGGTGATCGCCAAGCTGGGGCTTCAACCCCACCCGGAGGGCGGCCATTATCGCGAAACGTTTCGCGATCCGACGGAGGTCGATGGCCGTTCGGTGGGCAGCGCGATCTACTACCTGCTCGATCTCGGCGAGACCTCGGAATGGCATCGGGTCGATGCCTCCGAGATCTGGTTCTGGCATGCCGGCGCACCGATGGTGATCACCACGAGTCCGAACGGTCACGATGCGACCGCCACCTATCTCGGTCCCGACCTAGCCCATGGCCAGCAGCCGCAGATCGTGGTGCCGGCGGGGCATTGGCAGACCGCCACGAGCCTCGGATCGTGGACATTGGTGAGTTGCACCGTCTCCCCGGCCTTCCGGTTCGAAGGGTTCGAGATGGCGCCTCCGGGCTGGCGGCCGGTGCCGCGCGGCTGAGAGAGGCGTGTTTCTCCGTTCGCCTTGCCGGGGGCCTAGAGCTGCGCCCGACCACGTTGGGTCGGGGCACATCTCCAGGCCTTTGTTGTGCCGCGCTCTTTTTCGCCGAACCGGCATCCACTTCGGCGGAGAGCGCTCTAGCCCTCGATCTCGTCCTTCTTCGCGATCATCGGCACGAGCGGGGTGATCCGCAGGGCGGTGATGCGGTTCTTCGCCTTGCGCAGGACCTGAAACCGGAAGCCGTGGAAGTTGAAGGCGGTGCCGGTATCGGGGATCGCGCGCGCCTCGTGGATGACGAGGCCGGCGATGGTCGTCGCCTCTTCGTCGGGCAGGTTCCAGTCCATGGCGCGGTTGAGATCGCGGATGGCGACGGAGCCGTCGGCATTCACCGAGCCGTCCCCCTGGGGACGCACCCCGGAGACCGCGACGTCGTGCTCGTCGGCGATGTCGCCGACGATCTCCTCCAGGATGTCCTCCAGGGTCACGAGCCCCATGACCTCGCCGTACTCGTCGACGACGAGGGCGAAATGGGTCTTCTTGGTGAGGAAGGCCTTGAGCTGGTCGCGCAGGCTGGTCGTGTCGGGCACGAACCAGGTCTCGAGGGCCAGGGCCTCGACCTTGAGACCGGAGGCGTCGCCTCCGGCGGCGTCGAGCGCGCGCAACAGGTCCTTGGCGTGGAGCACGCCGATGATGTTCTCGGAGGTGCCGCGCCAGAGCGGCATGCGGGTGTAGGGCGAGGACAGCACCTCCCGCACGATCTCCTCCGAGGGGAGATCGGCATTGATGGTGCGCATCTTTGTGCGGTGCACCATGACCTCGGAGACGGACAACTCGTGAAGGTCGAGCAGGCCGCCGAGCATGTCGCGCTCGGCCTTGGCGACGCCGCCCTCGCGGTGGAGCAGGGCGACCTGTCCGCGAATTTCCTCGGTGGGCGAGAGGATCGACTGGTGCTGCCCGATGCTGATGCCGAAGGGGCGCAGCATCAGTCGCACCACCTTCTCGATGGCGATGGCCGCCGGGCCGAGGAGCGCCACCGCGAAGGCGACGGGCCGCGCCATCACCAGGGCGGCCTGGTCCGGCTTGTTGATGGCGAGGGTTTTGGGCAGCACCTCGGCGAAGACGATGACGAGGACCGACATCACGCCGGTGGCGTAGAGCACCCCGCTCTTGCCGAAGATCGTGGTCAGCACGCTGGTGGTGAAGGCGGAGGCGCCGATGGCGACGATGTTGTAGCCGATCAGCATGGCGCCGATGAACCGCTCGCGCGAGGCGAGGATGCGGTTGACGACGCGTGCCCGCAGGTCGCCGCTATCTTCCAGGGAGAGCATCCGCGCCCGCGACGCCGCGGTGAAGGCGGTCTCGGCGCCTGCGAAGAAGGCCGAGAGCAGCAGCGACATCACCACGATGCTCGCGGCGAGCCAGAGGTCGGTATGCGTGTCCATCAGGCCGTCGTCGCATCAAGCCGTGCCACACCGGCACGGTGCCGGTCTTGGCGAGCCCCTCTCATATACCAACCCGCGACCGAAGCGATGCCGTGGCACCGGATCTGAGCCGAGAGGTCGGCATGGCCGCTCCCGATCCCAGCCGCCCGGAGACAGGTGGTGTCCCCGAAGCGAGGTCAGGGCAAGGGAGGCGATCCAGTCACGCCCCGCGTAACTCGTCTTGGAGAAAAGCCTTCACCTCGGCGCGGTCGATGCCCGGTGCGATGAAGCTCTGGCCGATCCCGCGGGCGAGGATGAAGGTCAGCGCGCCGTCGCGGACCTTCTTGTCCTGGGCCATGGCGTCGAGGATGGCGTCGGCGCCCCCGCATCCGCCGGGGACGGCCTGGAGCCGGGTGGGCAGGCCGGCGAGCGCCAGATGGTTGGCCACGCGGCCGGCATCCTGACCGGGGCAGAGGCCGAGGCGGGCCGAGAAGCGGAAGGCCAGCGCCAGGCCGATGGCGACGCCCTCGCCATGGACGAGGCGGGCGGATTCGTAGCCGGTGAGCCGTTCCAGGGCATGGCCGAAGGTGTGGCCTAGGTTGAGCAGGGCGCGCTCGCCATCCTCGCGCTCGTCGCGCACCACGACGCCGGCCTTGGCCCGGCAGCAGATCGCCACCGCCTCGTCACGCTCCGGACCACCGGAGAAGATGCCGGCCCAGTTGGCCTCGCACCAGTCGAAGAAGCCGGAATCGGCGATGAGGCCGTATTTCGCCACCTCGGCGTAGCCGGCGCGCATCTCGCGCTCGGACAGGGTGTCGAGGGTGGCGGTGTCGGCCAGGACCAGGCGCGGCTGATGGAAGGCGCCGATCAGGTTCTTGCCGAGGGCTGAGTTGATGCCGGTCTTGCCGCCCACCGACGAATCGACTTGGGAGAGCAGGGTCGTGGGAGCCTGGACGAAGCGGACGCCGCGCCGCAGCGTCGCCGCCGCGAAGCCCGCGAGATCGCCGACCACACCGCCTCCGAGCGCCACCACGAGGTCATTGCGCTCGATCCGGTGGGCGAGGAGTCCGTCGCAGACCTGGGCGTAGACCGCGTAGCTTTTTGAGGCCTCGCCCGGCGCGACGGTGACGAGGCCAGAGCGCAGGCCCGCCGCCTCCAGGCTCTCGCGCAGGCGTTCGCCATAGAGCGCCGACACCGTATCGTCGGTGACGATGGCGGCGGCTTTGGCGCCGAGGGCGGCCACGCGGACGCCTGCCTCGGCGAGGAGGCCGCGGCCGATATGGATGTCGTAGTCCCGGCCCTGGTCGAGGGGGACGTGGACCGTCTGTCCGTCACTCACTGCGCGGCGACGCCTTGGTTCGAGGGGCCGTTGAGATAGGCATCGAGAGCTTCCATCACGTCCTCCACCACGCGGTCGTGCGAGACGTCGCGCGAGGGGATCATCACGTCGGCACTGCCATAGACGGGATGCCGGATCTCCATCAATTGCCGCATCGTCTCCTCCGGGTCGTCGGTCTGGAGCAGGGGGCGATTGCCGCGCTTGCGGACGCGGCGCATCAGCACGTCGAGCTCCGCCTTCAGCCAGACCGAGACGCCGCCTTGCGCGATCCGCGCCCGGGTCGCCTCGCGCATGAAGGCGCCTCCGCCGGTGGCCAGCACCAGCGGCCCTTCGCGGATGAGCCGGGCGATGACGCGCTCCTCTCCCTCACGAAAGCTCGGCTCGCCGTAGATGGCGAAGATGTCCGGGATCGTAAGATGGGCCGCCGCTTCGATCTCGTTGTCGGCATCCTTGAACATCAGCCCGAGGCGCGTCGCCAAGCGCCGCCCCACTGTGCTCTTGCCGGCGCCCATGAGACCGACGAGCACGATCGAGCGCGCGCCGAGGGCACGGCGGAGCCTGACTTCGATGGGATCGGCGGCGATGTCGCCTCCCGATGGCTCGGTCTCGGTCTCGGTCATTGTTAAAATCTTGATACACGTCTTCACGCGATCCTAGCGCGTTTCATCCGCCGGGCGAAGCGAGGCCGTAAGGCGCGACGCGATTCTTCCCGGGTCGGGTTTCTTTCGGGCAGGTTTCCTCCTCCCGCGAAGCCTCCCGGACCGGTGAGGCCGATCGCCGCTCGGCGGCCATGAATCCCTTGCGGCGCTCCGTGTGGCTCCGAAGTCCTTGCCATCGCGCGCCCGGCATGGTGCAAACCCTTGGCTTGGCTGCTCAATGATCTGCTGGCCGACCGACGCCGTTCATTTTCGCAGAGTTCCCTCCGACCGAGGTTCGTCCGAGTGCCGACCCTGTTTCGTTTTCTCGCCACGCTCGCCATCCTCGGTGGACTGGTCTTCGCGGGCATGTTCTCGCTCGCCACCTTCGTTCAGCCCACGCCCCGGGAAATGAGCGTCAGCATTCCCTCTGCGAAGCTGCAGCCGCCCGGCCGGTGACGGGGTCGGAGAAGGCTGACGAGGTGACTGGTGACGTGGCGGGCGCCGAAGGTCCGGACCTCATCGTTGCCTATCTCGAAATGCTGTCAGCCGAGCGTGGCGCTGCCGCCAACACGCTCGCCGCCTATCGCCGCGACCTCGACCATTACCTCGCGGCCCTGTCCGCCTCGGGACGTGATCCGCTCGATACCGATGCGGGCGAGGTCCGCGCCTATCTGGCGGATCTCGAGACCCAGGGACTGAAGGCCTCGTCCGCCGCGCGCCGGCTGTCCTGCATTCGCGGCTTCCACAAGTTCCTGTACGCCGAAGGCCTCGCCGAGACCGATCCGAGCGCGCCGGTGGGCGGCCCGCGCAGGGGGCGCACCCTGCCCAAGGTGCTGTCGGTGACCGAGGTCGACGACCTTTTGCGCACCGCCCGCGAGCGGGCCGTGGCGACGCCGGCCGAGGAGACGCCGGGCGAGCGGCGACGCGCGGTCCGGATGCTGTGCCTGCTGGAAACCCTCTACGCCACCGGCCTGCGCGTCTCGGAACTCGTCGCCCTGCCGCGCGCGGCCGCCACCACGAAGCAGCGCTACCTCGTGGTGAAGGGCAAGGGCGGGCGCGAACGGCTGGTGCCGCTCACCGATCTGGCGCGCGCCGCCATGCGCGAGCACCTCACTCATCTCACCGGCGACGGTCCCTTCCTGTTCCCCTCCGACAGCGAGAGCGGTCACCTGACCCGGCAGGCTTTCGCCCGCGACCTCAAGATTGCGGCGGCGGCGGCCGGGATCCGCGAGGACCGCGTGAGTCCGCACGTGTTGCGCCACGCTTTCGCCAGCCATCTCCTGCAGAACGGGGCCGATCTCAGGATCGTGCAGGAACTCCTGGGCCATGCCGACATCTCGACGACCCAGATCTACACGCATGTCCTCGACGAGCGCCTGAAGAGCATGGTCCGCGATCTCCACCCCCTCATGGACGACCCGGCCGAATCCGGTACAGCGCCCGCCTGAACGGGCCACCGCGCCGTTCCGGCCATGTTTCATCCGGCGATCTGCCTCCCCTTGCTGACCGCGATCGTCGCCCCATCCATGAGCGAGAACACGATACCTGCGCTGCGCAGGGCGCCGATCACCTGATTGCGGTTGGCGACCGAGACGGAGGCAATGGAGCCTTCGAGCCGCCGGATCGTCGAAAGCGACACTCCCGAAGCTCCGCTCAGATCCGCCATCGACCAGTCGAGCAATGCGCGCGCCGCACGGACATGACCGGATTCGAGGTGCTGTTCGAGGCCGAGCCGAAGGCGTCCGGAGGGTCTGATCCGCAGCTGGATCGGACCGATCAGTTGAGTCCAGCTTTCGATATGCCCCGCATCGTTCAGCACGGGAACCAAGAGAAGGCGGTATCTCACGGTGTCGCCGTTCGCCAACCTGAGGTCCGGCAGGAGGTATGAGGCGTGATTGGACGCGTACATCCCCCCGATACGCGCCGACCATGGCACGCCCTCGGCCTTTACGAACGGTCGTGTGGGGTCCTGCAGGAGCTCGCTCTCGGGAAGGCCGACGAGGTCGAGCCATTTCTGCGAGAATTTTATGAATGGAAATGTGTACGCGGTCGACGTGAAGGCCCGGACGGAATCGAAGATCGCCTGGTCTCGCTGCCGCTGTGCTGCCTCGGCGCGGGCCAGCATGGCAGGATCGCTGATGTCGGCGAGGATGCCATGCGCGCTCAAGGGCCGGCCATTGGGCGTGGTCGTTACCTCCACGCGGCTCATGACAGTACAGATTCCGGAATCCGGCCGGACGATGCGGAAGATCGAGGGCGGTACCGTTTCCGATTGCCTGACCAGGTCGGGTTCCATGGTCGGAGGGCAATCGTCCGGATGAATGAGCCGGAACAGAAGCGTGTAATCGGGCCTGATGAGGCCATTGGGAAGCCCTAGGATCGGATAGAGTCCGGGCGACCAGAAATGAGTGTTGTCGACGAAATCCCAGTGCCAATGACCGACGTTGCCAAAATGTTTGATCTGGCTTGGAACGTCATACCAAAGGTTTCTCGGTATCCCACCATTCATTGTTAAACCGCGAGCTCACGACAATCGTCGGAGCTACGGCCCAGCCGAGGGGAACGACGACCTGAAACAACAGATATCTAACTTTTGATATGATCGCAATATTTCTCGAAGAACCATCCTCACCGCAACGTGAGATTGTAGGATGATCGTCGGTGTTATTGATCGGTGTTTCCAAGCCTCCCGGTGGAGACGCCTCGATCTCGATCACGGATCTCCGGCGCTGCTTTACGATTATTGAACGAGGGCGATCTTTTGAATGACGATGGCCATTTAAGACAGCAATGCGAATGCCATGGCGGACCGTTGTTCCATCCGCCCCGCGTCGACGTCTCGGCTGTTGTCGTCAGGCCGTTCCGACAGCGTCGCGCTTACACATCCGCCTCCTCGTCGAGCGTGTCCTCGATATAGACCTGTTCCAGCAAGACCTTGATCACCGCCATCAGCGGCAGCGCGAGGGCGATGCCCCAAAGGCCGAACAGCACACCGAGCACGAGCTGGCCGGCGAAGATGGTGGCCGGCGGGATGTCCAGAGCCCGCTTCTGGATGAAGGGCGTCAGCCCGTAGCTCTCCAGGCATTGCACCACGAGGTAGACACCGAAGGCGCCGAGCGCCGCATTGGTGCCGGAGGCGAGGCCCGCCAGCACGATGATGACACCGGCGATCAGCGGGCCGATGGTGGGGATGAAGGCGAGGAGCCCCGCCTGCAGGCCGAGGATGAGGGCGCCGCCGATACCGAGGAAGCTCAAGCCCGCCCAGATGCAGACGAAGATCACCGCCATGGTGATGAGCTGGCCGAACAGCCAATGCCGCAGGGTCTCGCCCATGCCGTCGAGGAGAGCGGTGGCGCGCGGGCGGTAGCGAGGCGGCACGAACCGGACGGCACCGTCGCGGTAGCTGGCGGGATCGGCCGCGCAGGCGAGGCCGAGGAACACGATCACCAGGACGTTGCCCAGCGCGCTGAACAGCCCGGTGACGACGGCGGCCGCCGGTCCCAGCATGCTGCCGGCATCCGAGAGGAGGGAACCGGGGCTTTTGATCGCCCCCGAGGCGAGGCCGCCGAGGCCCCCGGCCTTCTTGTCCTTGTCGGTCTCGTTGTCATTGGCTTTGTCGGGGCCCTGGTCGCTCGACGTCGGCTCCGGTGCCGAGAAGGCCGGCAGATCGATCCCGTATTCCTTCAGGCGGTCACGGACAGACCCCGCCTGTTTCGTGACGGTCTGGCCGAGCTCCCTGCCCTGCTGCACCACCGTCGCGCCACCGAAGGCGAGAAAGCCGAGGGTGAGCCCGCCGAGGACGAGGCTGACGATGGTGAGCCGGAGCCCGCGACCGAGCCCGATCACCTGGCCGAGCAGGCGCGTCAGCCCATCGAGGAAGACCCCGAGCAGGATTCCCCCGAAGATCAGGAGCAGGGTCGAGGCGGCGGTCCAGGCGACGATCAGCAGGGCGATGAACGCCACCACCGCGATTCCCGAGGCCGCCGGCGACCAGTTGGCGGGGTGCGGACCCGGCTCGTCCTTGATCGGCGTACCCTGCTGCATCTGCCCGTCCCCTCGCGCGGTCTACCGAAGCGCGGTGCGAACGGGCGCGCGAAACCCGTCACAGGCAAGGGGCGCACGGGCTGGGGCGCGCCCTCCTCTGTGGACGGACCGGAGGCGAATCGCCGCCGGTCCGCCCTCACGCCCAGCGTGACGCGGCCTCGTCGTCGGCGCCCGTGGCTTCGACCCAGCCCCCCATGGTGCCGTCGGCCAGATGCTCGCGCTTCCAGAACGGAGCCTTCGTCTTGAGGTAGTCCATGAGGAAGCTCGCCGCCTCGAAAGCGGCCACGCGGTGGCTTGCCGCCGTCACCACGAGGACGATGCCGTCGCCCGGCGCGACGAGGCCGTGCCGGTGGATCACCCGCACCGCCTGGAGCGGCCAGCGGTCCTGCGCCGCCTCCACCACCCGGCCGATCTCCGCCTCGGCCATGCCGGGATAGTGTTCGAGTTCGAGTCCGGTCAGGCGCCCGCCCTCGTCGCGGCACAGGCCGGTGAAGGTGACGATCGCCCCGGTCCTGCCTTGAAGCGTACCGCTCAGCGCGGCCATCTCCGCGGCCACGTCGAAGGGCGCGCTCTGGATGCTGATCGCGGCTGCGCCCCGATCGTTCGCCGTCGTCTCGCCTGCTGACATCCGTCGATTCCTTGACGCATCGGCGCGAAAGCCCTCGCGACCGGGTTTGATCCCCCTTAAGGGATGCGCGACATTGCAAAGTCCGCGCGGTGGTTTCACGCTGTTGCGCGTCGTTCAGGCAACAACATTCCGGCGTCCGGCCTTTACCACTCGACCGGCATGGGTTCCATGCCCCGCCGGTCCCATGGCCGGTCCACGCCATCGTCTTCGAAGGAACCCCCTCGCGTGACGCCTGAGTTGATCCTGCCCCATGACGGCGTCCTGCCGGTCTTCTCGGCCCGTCCGGTCTGGTGCGGGCGCGGAAGCACGGTCATTGGCGCCGCGGCGATCGGTGCCCAGGCCTGGCTCGGCGACGACAGCGTGATCCGTGCTGACGGCGAGGCGGTGACCGTCGGTGAGCGCTTCTGGCTCGGCCATCGCTCGACGCTCCACATCGCCACCGACTCGCACCCCACCCTCGTCGGTGACCGGGTGACGGTGGGCCGCAACGCCGTGGTCCATGCCTGCACGGTGGGGTCCGACGTGGTGATAGAGGACGACGTCATCGTCCTCGACGGCGCCACCGTGGAGGACGGAGTGCTCATCGAGGCCGGGGCCACCGTCTTCCCGCGCTCGCACCTCGCCGCGGGCTTCGCCTATGCCGGCAGCCCGGCGAAACCCCAGCGTCCCATCACCGCGGCCGAGATCGCCGAGCGGGCCGAGCGCGTGCGCGAGGCCACGGGGGATACCCCGTCGCCCGTCGCCGGCGACGAGATCGACGTCGATCCGAGTGTCTACGTCGCCAGCACCGCGCGCCTGCGCGGCCGCATCGCCCTCGGCGCTGGGTCGAGCGTATTGTTCTCCTGCGACCTGCATGCGGAGGTCGGCCCCATCCTCGTCGGCGCCGACACCAACATCCAGGACAACACCGTCATCCGCGCGCGGGCCGAGGGCGTCGTCATCGGGCGCGACACCACGATCGCGCACAACGTGCGGATGGCCGATTGCCGGATCGGCGCGCGCAGCCTCATCGGCATCGGCTGCGTGCTCGCCCCCGGCACCGTGGTGGCCGACGACGTGCTGCTCGCCGGCGGCTCCACCACCGATCCGGGCCAGCTCCTGGAGAGCGGCCATCTCTGGGGCGGCCGCCCCGCCCGCATCCTCGGCCCCCTCGACGCGGACAAGCGCGCGATGATGACCCGCATCGTCGCCGGCTATTGCGAGCATGGGCGGGTGTATCGGCAGATGGAGACGGGTGAGAACTGAAGGGAAGCGCAAAGCGCGCCTGCCGTCCGGTTCTCGAATGCGACGATCACCCGGCAGGTGCCGGTCCGCACCAGCACACGTGGCGGCATCTCTTAAGGGATGACGGCATGCAGGAGGGCAGCGCATGGTCGCCTCGTCCAATGATGCTTGGGAGACGCGCTCCATTGCGGTGATCGGCGCAGCGCTTCTGGCCCTCGCCGTGCCGGCCCCCGCTTCGGCCGCCCCCGAGCCTCAACGCTTCTCCATCACCTATCGCCTGTCGTTCCTCGACCTTCCCGTGGGCGAGGCCACCCTCGCCGTCGATCAGGCGGGTGGGCGCTATGCCTACGATCTGAAGGCGGGCCTGCGCGGCCTTGTCGGTGTCTTCTTCGAGGGATCGGGGACGGCGTCGGCATCGGGGGAGCGGTCGCGGAGCGGAGCGCTCACCGGCACGTTCCGATCCGAGAGTCTCTATGGACGAAAGCCGGTCCGGGTCTCCATGGTTCTGTCGGGCGGACGCGCGCATGGCGAGAGCGTGGAGCCGCCTCCGACTCCGACGCCCGACCGGATCCCGGTGGCGCCGCAGGACAAGGTGGGTGTCGTCGATCCCCTGACCATGCTGGCGATCCCCCTCGGCGCGGCGCCCCTCGACGTCGCCCTCTGCGAGCGCCGCATCCCGGTCTTCAACGGGGTGGCCCGGGCGGATATCGTCCTCTCGCGCGGGGTGCTGGTGACGGTCCAGGAAGGCCCCTATCGCGGACCGGCACTCGATTGCCGGGCGCGCTGGGTGCCGATTTCGGGCCACCGCCCCAATGGCAGCAGCGTGCGCCGCATGGCCGAGAACGACGACATCCGCGTACGGCTCGCCCCCGTTCCGGGCGGCGCGATGCTGTTGCCGCTCACGATCTCCCTGGCCACCGGCTGGGGGCAGGCGGGGATCGAGGCGACGCAATGGGGTGCGCCGCTCAAGGCCGGCGGACGCGGCGCGGTGAAGGTCCACCTGCCCAACGCACGGTAGGGCGTCCGCCCTATTCCTCCGCGAACAATCCCGTGGGCAGCCCGTCCATACTGCGCGCGTTCTTCTGGCGGCGATAGGCGTCGAGTTCGGCCTCCGTCTTGGCCTGGGCCCAGCGGTCGAGGGTGGGACGCTCCTCACGGTAATCGAACACGGGCACGCCGTAGCCGCAGGAGGTCTGCACGAGATCGATCGTGAGGCGCACCATCTGGCGCGCTCCGAGCGGCTCCTGCCCGTCGTACACTTCCGCCAGCAGGCCGGCATAGGCCTCGCCGCCCCGCGCCAGCACCTCCCCGCGCCCGTAGAGCCGCAGGATCGTCGGGGCGCCCTCGAAGGCGCAGAACATCACCGTCAGCCGTCCGTCCGCACGCAGATGAGCGGCGGTCTCGTTGCCGCTTCCGGTGCGGTCGAGATAGATCACGGTGTTCGGGTCGATGACCCGGAACGTATCGGTGCCGCGCGGTGACAGGTTGATCCGCGTGCCCTCCGCCGCCGATGCGGTGAAGACGATATGCTGCCGGGCGATGAAATCGAGGTGGCGCTCGTCGAGGGCCGGAAACTGCTTGGCCATGGGGCTTTCGGACGACAGGGGCGGGCTTTGAAACCTACAGCATCGTGCCGGATCTCGCATCCACGGCGATGCTGACGAACGCTTCCGAGAAGGAATGGCGGATCAGCGCAGGAACCGCCCGACCAGAAGTCGCGCCAGGTCGCGCGGCGGCTCGGGGGTGAGGACGGCGAGCTTGTTGGAGGTGGACAGGGAGGCGAGCCCGTGAAGGCCGGCCCAGAGGGTCGCCACGGCCTGTCGTCTCTCGCTCGCATCCGGGATCAGAGGTTCGAGCACCCCGTCGACGAGGTCGGTCGCCTGGGCGAGGGCGGCGGCGTACCAGTCGGGAAAGGTCGAGTCCGGTGCCAGGGAATGTTCGAAGACGAGGCTCCAGACCTGAGGGTCCGAGGCCACGAAGGCGAGATAGGCATCGGCGAGGGCAAGGGCGTTGTCGCGCGGACCGGCGTCGGGACGGATCGCGCCGGTGAGGGCCGCGTGCAGGCGCTCCAGGGTCCGGGCGTTGACCCGCATCACCACGGCGTCGAGATCGCCGACACCGTTGTAGATCGAGTTCGGGGCGTAGCCGATCACCGAGGCGAGCCGGCGCATGCCGAGGCCGCGCAGGCCCTCCCTGCGGACCAACCCCTCTGCCGCCTTGGTCACCAGGGCTTCGAATTCCTCGCGGTTATGCTCGCCTCGTGGGCCGGTGCCCCGCCGTGCCGGTTTCGTTGCCTTCGCCACGCCATCCCCGCCATCGCGTGCCGCCCGGCACCTCGCCGACGCATAGATTGCACGCCGTACAAAATCAACGTTGCCGCCTTCGCGAACGGCAGTTATTTTGCACAACGTTCAAAAATCGCGGCCGTGCCGGATTTGACGGTTCGTTACAGGGTGGGCAGTCATGGTCCGCCCCGAGGAGACCCTGATGTTTCGTACCTTGATGACGACCCGCCGGTTCGCGCCCCTGTTCTGGTGCCAATTCTTCTCGGCATTCAACGACAATTTCCTGAAGAACGCTCTGGTCTTCCTGATCCTGTTCAAGGTCGCGGGCGCCGGGGGAGAGGCCGCCCATCCGGGCATCCTGGTGACCCTGGCCGGCGCCGTCTTCATCGGCCCGTTCTTCATCCTGTCGGGTCTCGGGGGCGAACTCGCCGACCGCTACGACAAGGCACTCATCGCCAAACGCCTCAAATTCGCGGAGATCTTCGCCGCCGCCGCCGCCGCGATCGGCTTCTTCCTCCACTCGGTGCCGATCCTGTTCGTGGCGCTCGGCCTGTTCGGCACGGTGGCGGCCCTGTTCGGCCCGATCAAGTACGGCATCCTGCCCGACCACCTGAAGCGCAACGAGCTGACGGCGGGCAACGCGCTGGTCGAGGCGGCGACCTTCCTCGCCATCCTGCTCGGGACCATCGTGGCCGGCTTCGCCAGCGCGCTCGGCGGCGATGCCCTGGCCTTCAGCGCCCTGATCATGGTGTTCGCGATCCTGTGCTGGCTTTCGGCCCGACAGATCCCCTCCACCGGCGAGGCAGCGCCGACGCTCAGAATCGATCCCAACGTCGCCCGCTCCACCGTGGCCCTGCTGCGTGACCTCTATGCCGATACCCGGCTGTGGCGCGGCTCGCTCATCGTCAGCTGGTTCTGGCTGGTGGGTGCCGTGGTGCTCGCCCTACTGCCGGTGCTGGTGCGCGAGAGCCTGAACGGCTCGGAGACGGTGGTCACCCTGCTGCTCGCGATCTTCTCGGTGGGCATCGCCGTCGGTTCGGCCCTGGCCTCCTGGCTCGCCAGCGGACGCATCGTCCTGCTGCCGACGCCGATCGGCGCGCTGTTCATGGGTTTGTTCGCCCTCGACCTCGCCTGGACCGTCTCGCACCTGCCGCCGGTCTCCGGCGAGGTGATGGGGGCCGGCGCCTTCCTCTCCACCGGGACGGGCCTTCGCGTGGCGGCGTCCTTCGCCGGCCTCGCCATCGCGGGCGGCCTCTACATCGTGCCGTCCTTCGCAGCCGTGCAGGCCTGGACCGACAAGGACAAGCGCGCCCGCGTCATCGGCGCGGTGAATGTCCTCACCGCCGCCTTCATGGTCACCGGGGCGCTGGGGCTAGCCGCTCTGCAGGGCGCGGGCTGGTCGATGGCCTCGCTCCTCACCCTCATCGGCGTCGCCAACCTCGCCGCCGGCGTGATCGTGCTGAAGGTGATGCCCACGAGCGCCTTCCGCGACTTCCTCTCGATCTTGTTCCGCGCCTTCTACCGGCTCGAAGTGCGGGGTCTCGAGAATGTCGAGAAGGCCGGCCCCAACGCCATCATCGCCCTCAACCACGTCTCGTTTCTGGATGCACCGCTGGCCCTCTCGCTCCTCGACAAGGAGCCGGTCTTCGCCGTCGACCACGGCATCGCGCAGCGCTGGTGGGTGAAGCCCTTCCTGCGGGTGACCAAGGCGATGCCGCTGGACCCGACCCGGCCGCTGGCCACCCGCACGCTCATCAATGCCGTCAAGAACGGCGAAACGCTGATCATCTTCCCCGAAGGCCGCCTCACCGTCACGGGAAGCCTGATGAAGGTCTATGACGGCGCCGGCCTCATCGCCGAGAAATCCGGGGCCAAGGTGGTTCCGGTGAAGATCGAGGGGCTGGAGAAGACCGCCTTCTCGCGCCTCTCCCGCAATCAGGTCCGCCGCCGCTGGTGGCCGAAGGTCATCGTCACGGTGATGTCGCCGGTGGCGCTTACCGTCGACCCCGCGCTGAAGGGCAAGAACCGGCGGCGCGCGGCAGGAGCGGCGCTGTACGACATCATGTCCGATCTCGTCTTCGACACCGCCTTCATCGACCGCAGCGTGATGAGTGCCCTGATCCAGGCGGGCACCGACCATGGCTGGCGCCGCACCGCGCTGGAGGATCCGGTCACGGGCACGCTCAGCTATTCGCGCCTCGTCATGGGCGCCAACATCCTGGGCCGGAAGCTGATGCCGCTCGCCGCCGAGGGCAAGGCCATCGGGCTGATGCTGCCCAATGCCAACGGCGCGGCGGTGACGTTCTTCGCCCTGGCCAGCGCCGGGCGCGTGCCGGCGATGATCAACTTCTCGGCCGGCCCCGCCAATGTCCTCTCGGCCTGCACCGCGGCAGAGGTGGACACCATCCTCACCTCCCGCGCCTTCATCGAGAAGGGCCGCCTCGGCGGCCTGATCGAGGCCATCCAGGGCAAAGTGAAGCTCGTCTATCTGGAGGACGTGCGCGCCAGCGTCACCACCGGCGACAAGATCCGGGGCTTCCTCAGCCCCCGCAAACCCCTCGTGGCGCGACGAGGCGACGATCCGGCGGCGATCCTGTTCACCTCGGGCTCGGAGGGCACGCCCAAGGGCGTGGTGCTCGCCCATCGCTGCATGCTCGCCAACACCGCCCAGGTCGCGGCCCGCATCGATTTCGGGCCGAGCGACAAGGTGTTCAACGTCCTGCCGGTGTTCCACGCCTTCGGACTGACGGCGGGCCTGATCCTGCCCCTGGTCTCCGGCGTGCCGGTCTACCTCTACCCGTCGCCGCTGCATTACCGGATCGTGCCGGAACTCATCTACGGCTCGAACGCCACCGTCCTGTTCGGCACCGACACGTTCCTCTCCGGCTACGCCAAGACGGCCCATTCCTACGACCTGCGCTCGCTCCGCTACGTGGTGGCCGGCGCCGAGGCGGTGAAGCAGGCGACCCGCAAGACCTGGAGCGAGAAATTCGGCCTGCGCATCCTCGAAGGCTACGGCGTCACCGAATGCGGGCCGGTGGTCGCCCTCAACACGCCGATGTTCAACCGCTTCGGCACGGTCGGCCGGCTCCTGCCGGGGATCGAGTCCCGGCTCGAACCGGTACCCGGCATCGAGGAGGGCGGCCGTCTCTCGGTGAAGGGTCCGAACGTGATGCTCGGCTATCTCAGGGCGGAGAAGCCCGGCGTGCTCGAGGCACCGCCCGACGGCTGGCACGATACCGGCGACATCGTCGCCATCGACGCGGAAGGGTTCGTCACGATCAAGGGCCGCGCCAAGCGCTTCGCCAAGATCGCCGGCGAGATGGTGTCGCTGGCCGGCATCGAGGCCATCGCGGGCGAACTCTGGCCGGATACGCCGAGTGCGGTGGCGGCGGTGCCGGATGCGCGCAAGGGCGAGCGGCTGATCCTGTTCACGGAGCGCAAGGACGCCACCCGCCCCGCCTATCAGGCCTTCGCCAAGGCCAAGGGCGCCACCGAGATCGCCATCCCGGCCGAAGTGGTGGTCTTGGACAAGCTGCCGATGCTGGGCACAGGCAAGGTGGATCAGGTCGGCGTGGTCAAGCTGGCGCACGAGCGGGCCGGCGGCGAGTCGACCGCGGCGGCGTAGGTCTCGCGAACCCTCTCCCGCAAAGGGGGGAGGGTTCGTGGCCATTGTCCCATCACCGCCTCGGCCAACCCCTCCACCTGCGCCTCCGTATGCGCGGCGGAGAACGCCACACGCAGCCGCGCCGTCCCGGCCGGGACCGTGGGCGGGCGGATGGCGACCACGAGATAGCCCTGCTCCTCCAGAGCGGCCGAAAGGCCGAGCGCGGCGTCCGCTTCGCCCACGAGGATGGGGACGATGGGGCTCTGTGCCTCGGGGAGGCCGAGTTGCGCGGTGAAGCGGCGGGCGAGGGCGAGCGGACGCGCTGCGAAATCCGGCTCGGCCTCGACGATGTCGAGGGCGGCCAGGGCGGCCGCCGCCGAGGCCGGGGGAAGCCCGGTGGTGTAGACGAAGCTGCGGGCGCGGCTCGTCATCAGATCGACCACGGCGCGAGAGGCGCAGAGATAGCCGCCATAGGAGCCGAGCGTTTTCGACAGAGTGCCCATTTCGAGGGGCGCCCGCGCGTCCTTCCCGATGACGCCGAGGCCGTGGGCGTCGTCCACCAGGGTCCAGGCATCGTGCGCGTCGGCGAGATGCAGGATGTCGGCGATCGGCCCCCGGTCGCCGTCCATGCTGTAGACGCGTTCCGTGAGGATCAGCGCATGCTGGTGGCGGGAGCGGTGCTTGGTCAGGAGCGCTTCGAGATCACCGAGGTCGTTATGGGCGAACCGCAGCACCTTCGCGCCGGAGAGCCGCGCCCCGGCCCAGAGGCAGGAATGGCCGAGCGCGTCCACGAGGATCAGGTCGCGCGGGCCGGCGAGCCCGGAGACGATGCCGAGATTGGCGAGATAGCCGCTGCCGAAGACCAGGGCCGCTTCCGTCCCCTTATGGGTGGCGAGGCGCTCTTCCAGGGCGGCGAGGGGCGGGTGGCTGCCGGTGACGAGACGGGAGGCACCGGCCCCCGTCCCGTAAAGGGCGGTCGCGGCCTGAGCCGCCGCGATGACGCGCGGATCCTGCGACAGGCCGAGATAATCGTTGCAGGAGAACGAGACGAGGCTGCGCCCCTGTCGCGTCGCCGCCGCCTGCGGGCCGCGCATGGTGGGAACGAGGTGCCGGCGCAGGGAGGTCTCGTCGAGGCGGGCGAGATGGTCGCGGGCGAACGCTTCGAGGCTGGTGGTGCGGTCGGGGTCGGACATGGGAGCGGGAAGGAAGCCCGCGCCATCGCGATGTCAAGCACGCGCGATGGTCACTCGCCCGGCCGGCGCCTCTCGATGCGGTAGAGCGCGAAGCGCGCGGATGCCGCCAGGGGCACGAGCAGGCCCGGCATCGGGTTCGGAGCCGAGGGGCCGACGACGTAGAGGTAGTCGAAATCCTCGGTCCAGGTGCGGGTATAGCCCGGCGCGTCCGCGTTGGGCCGGCCCTCGGCGATGTCGCGCAGGATCACCATCGCCGTCGGGCCGCCATAGGGGACGGCCAGACGGCGGTAGCCATCGATCACTGTCACCGGCTGCTTGCCGATGGAGGTGAACAGCGTCGGCACGAACGCATCCGCATAGGCGACGGCCAGCGTCGCCGCGTTGTAGATCGGATAATCGGAGAGGTCGCCGAGGGGGGCGTCCTCTCCGCTGCCGCTATGGCCCACGAGCACGCGGGAACCCGGCTTCAACTGCCCGAAGGACGCGACGAGCGCCGCATACTCGCCCCGGTAGATCGCCGCGACAGTGAGGGCGGAAGCGAGGTTCACCAGGGTCACGCCCAGGACGGCCACAGCGGCAAGTCGTCCCCAGGCCCGGCTCGGTGGCGACACCACGATGAAGCCGGGAACGATGAGAAGTGCTGCCACCGTCACCCGGAGATCGACGAAGGACGTGTCGAACAGGCGCGTGGGCAGGACGACGAAGAGCGCCGCGAGGCCGGCCGCCAGCCAGCACCCGGATTGAATCGGCCGGACCGCGCCTCGCATCGCGGCGGACCCGATGAGGCCGACGAGGATCACCGTGCCGCCGGTGGAAAGCCAAAGATCGTAGCCGTTCAGGGTGGCGAACACCATCAAGAGCTTGGTCTGACCGTTCCAGGCGGTCCCCTCCTGGCCGACGGCGCCTCCGGTCGCCTTCATGACCCCGAAGGCGACGAGTGCCGGCAGGGCGAGGGTGAGGAAGCGCGCCATCGTCGTCGGCAGGGCGGGCTTTCGGGTCCGGGCACGCCAGAGCTCGTGAATGCCGAGGGTGAAACCGTAAAGGCCGAGCGCGAACAGATGGGCGCCGAACAGCAGGGTCACGAAGAGGGTGTGAAGCGCGAGCCGGAGCGGCCAGGCCCGGTCCTGCAGGACGATCCAGCAGGCGATCCCCCACAGCGCGATGCCGAGGGCGAACTGGAAGTTCACGAAACCCCAGGCGAAGGGAACGCTGTAGAGCACCAGCAACGCGAGGAACCCACTCACCTGAAAGCGGCGCTTCACGGCGAGCTCGATGGCGATGGCCCCTGTGATCGTGAGGATCTGGCTCGCCAGCAGGAACAGCCGGGTCGCGAGTTCGACGCTCGTGATCCGCGCGACGAGCGGGACGACGAGATCCATGGCGAGGTTGGGATAAAGCGCCCAGGTCACTCGGTAGAAGGGGTGCGCCTGTGGGGTTCCGTCCCGCACGAGGATGTACATGCGGGCGAGGTGGTTGGGATAATCCACCATCGCCGGGATCGGCATCGTCAGCACCGGGAGCAAGGCGATGACGAACAGGAGAGCGAACAGCGCCACGGTCGGCGGCGACGTGCCCCAAAGCCGGCCGGGGATGAGTTCGGGTCTCTCGGCAGGCACAGGACAGTCCCGGACAACGAGATCCCTCCGGAGGGCCGGTCGATGGCCTGGAGGGCAGGGTCGCAGACCATGCCTCCGACGGCTTTAAGATCGGGTTGCAGTTCGCTCCCTTGACCGTTCGGCCGCGCACGCTCATCCCGCACGAATGCCTACGGATGCGAAAAACTCTCTCTGGCGGCCCTATACGCAGATGCGGACCGCGGCGCCGCCCCTCGAGGCCGTGCGCACCTCGGGCTCGCGGATCGTGCTCGCCGACGGGCGCGAACTCATCGACGGCATCGCCTCGTGGTGGACCGCGGTCCATGGCTACAACCATCCGCATATCCGCACGGCGGTGGCGGCTCAGCTCGAGGCCATGCCCCATGTGATGTTCGGGGGGCTCACCCATGCGCCGGCCGAGCGCCTGGCGTCCCGCCTCGCCGCCCTGGCGCCGGGCGACCTCGACCACGTGTTCTTCACCGATTCCGGATCGGTGGCGGTGGAAGTGGCGCTCAAGATGGCCGCGCAGATGTGGCTCAACCGGGGCATCGCCGGACGCAGCCGGTTCCTCGCGTTCCGCGGCGGCTACCATGGCGACACGATGGGAGCGATGTCGGTCTGCGACCCGGAGGAGGGCATGCATCGGCGCTTCGGCGCCTACTTGCCGACTCAAGTCTTCTGCGATCTTCCGCGCGACGACGCCACTGCCGACGCCCTCGACCGTGCCTTGGCCGAGCATGGCGATACCCTCGCGGCGATCATCGTCGAACCCCTGGTCCAGGGGGCGGGAGGCATGGTGATGCACGCCCCCGAGACCCTGGCACGGGTGGCGCGGGCGGCCGAGCGGCACGGCCTGCCCCTCATCGCCGACGAGATCTTCACCGGTTTCGGCCGAACCGGCACCCTGTTCGCCTGCGAGCAGGCCGGAATCGTGCCCGACATCCTCTGCCTGTCGAAGGCACTCACCGGCGGCACCATGGCGCTGGCCGCGACGATCGCGCGGCGTCCGGTCTTCGAGGCCTTCTTGTCCGACGATCCCTCGGCGGCGCTGATGCACGGCCCGACTTTCATGGCCAATCCCCTCGCCTGCGCTGCCGCCAATGCCAGCCTCGACCTGTTCGAGACCGAGCCGCGTCTGGAACAGGCACGGGACATCGAGATCCGCTTGGCAGAGGGACTCTCCGGCCTGCGCGGTCTCCCCGGCATCGCCGACATCCGCGTTCTGGGCGCCATCGGCGTCGTGCAGTTCGCGCGCGCACCCGATCTCGCTGCGCTCAAGGCGCGCTTCGTGGAGCAGGGGGTCTGGGTCCGCCCCTTCGGCGACATCGTCTACCTGACGCCGGCCCTGACCATCGCGCCGGACGATCTCGACCGTTTATGCGAAGCCGTGGCCCACGTGGTTCGGACATCGGCCGACACCGAGGCAGCGCCCTGAAATCTGTCCGCTCCCGCCCTGCAACCTGAACGGATGTTTATCGTTGGATCAAGTTGGGTCAAACGGTGAAGGGTGGGCATCGTGGTGAATGAGACGACGCGCTCGGACGACGACAGGCCGGTGATCCTCCTCGTCGAGGATGAAGCCCTGACGATCATGGACCTCGGGGATGTCCTCGAGGACGGCGGCTACGAGACGGTGCAATGCGCATCCGCTGAGCGGGCGCTGGGTATCCTCCAGACCCGCACGGATATCCGCGGGCTGATCACGGACGTGGAACTGTCGGGCAAGGTCAACGGGTTCGATCTCGCCAACGCGGTGTCGGAGGCACGGCCGACCCTGCCGATCGTCATCGTCTCGGGCCGTGCCGCGCCCGACCCGGAGCGGATTCCCGCAGGTGCCCGCTTCATTTCCCGTCCCTGCACCGGAGAAGATATCCTCCAGCAGATCCAGAGCCTGATCCCCTGCTGAGACGCCGGACGACAGTCCAGAACCGGTCGTCGGCCTGGTTTCGGCCGGCGAAGATCGCTTTGCCTGGAGGAACATCTCTTCGCCGGCTGTTGGTTTCCTCGCGAATTTGAGCCGACTGTCATCTCAGCTTCACGAGCCGGACGCCATCTGCACGCACATGGTCCGCCTCCTTCGCCGGGATCTCAAACGGCGGCTCGGGAACGCGGCCTCCTGCGGGTGTGGAGTCGGGCGGCGATGGTTTCGGCTGAAGAGCGAGGGGCGGTATCGTCCGGCAAGGCCATATCATCGGGCAAGTCCGAGCTGGCCAAGTCCGAGTTGGGCAAGACCGACAAAGCCGGCAGGGACACCGAACAGACGATGGGCAAGTCCGACAAACGTATTCGCCCTCCCGGCTCGAAGAGCGTCGGGTGGGCCCTGGTCCAGGCGGCGCGGCTGCACCGCTCTCGGGTGGGGGATCGTCTCGCCGCCCTCGACCTGTTCGCCGGGCAGGAACAGGTGGTTCAGGCTTTGGCGGTTGCCGGCACGATGACCATGGGCGATCTCGCCGCCACTCTTCGGGTCCGGCCGCCCACGGCCTCGAAGACGATCTCGCGCCTTGCGGCCCTCGGCTTCGTCGAGCGGCGCGCAGAGGCCGGGGATGGCCGCATCGTCCGCGTGCGACTCACCGAGGCGGGCCTCGCCAAGGCGGAAGCCATCGAGCGCCTCTGGGACGAGGTCGAAGCGGAGATGCTCGATGGGTTCGACGGCAAGGAGCGACGCCGCCTGCGCAAGCTCCTGCGCAAGGCCGCCCGCAACCTCGCCGACGTCTCGGGTGTGACCGGCCACGAAGTCGATGGCGACGCCGATATCGAGAACGACGAGGACGAACCCGATGCGCTGGTCGTGCCGATCCAGAGCGATCGCCTCGACTGAGCCTCGGCGGCTCCTACCCTCGGCAGGCGAATCGGGGACATGTCCGCCGCGACGCAAGGTCAGCTGTCAGATCTTCCGGGCTATACCCGAATGGGCATGGACGCCCTGCTTGCGTTTGGGCGCGCGTCGTTGCTTCCGGCGCTCCAGCCGGAGAGCGAGGCGTCCGGCCAGCCGGTCGATCAAGATAAGGATGCCGCTGACGATAATGGCGAGGGCGCAGGCACTCCCGATCAGGATGCCGATCACGCCCGGCGTCGGGATCACCATGAGACAGACGAGCCCGAAAAGGGCCGTCAGGGGAACCCATTTTGCCATGACGCGGACGGCCCTTCGGTATCACAGGACCGAAGCTGTCACACTCGCATAAAGACAAACTTAAACTGATGAGCTTCGTTTCGAGCAGGACCGCCGGCCCTCCCGGTCGCGGGAGGGCCGGTCAGGGTTCGGCTCAGCGGTGGTGACGGTGGCGGTAATGGCGACGCGAGTTCATGCGCGTCCGATAGGCGCGACGGCCCGGATCGATCCCGAGAGCGCCGTTGACCGTCCCGACCGCGCCGCCGACGGCGCCGCCCACGATGCCGCCGATCGGTCCGCCGACCCGGTCACCCTCGGCCGCGCCGCGGCGGACGCCACCGGGCAGGCCCTGGGCTTCTGCCGCGCCCGACAGGGCGAAAGCGGACAGGACGAGGGTGGCGGCAAGCAATGCCTTCTTCATGACGGGATTTCCTCTTCGTCTTTTCGAATCCCGGCCGCGGTCTTGCGGCCGGATCGACCTTCAGCGTCCGGATCTGCACCGCTCCCGACCAGGATGGCGCGCCGTCACGCATAGGCTGATAACGGCCGAGCTTCCAAAAGGTGGCATCGAATCCCGATCGGCCCTGGCCGACACGTGACCGGCTGGACGATGCGGGAGGATGATCGCCTCGCGGCTGCTGGTTTCTGCCGTCCGGCACTGCTAGAAGCCGGAAATGCGCGTTCTCGACGTCCCGCGCGGCCTGAGCCGCCTTCGAATTACGAGCCCGGCCTCCGCCTGACGGCCGCTGCGGCGGCCCGAGCGGGAGCCGGGAGGGCGGCCGCGCCGCCACCGTTCGCCGACATCGGCCAGACGCCGACCGTCCTGAAGATCAGCGCACCGTTTCGCAGAAGACCCCATGACCGATTCGACAGCCCCCGACGCCGGCCTGCCCACCCGCGACTATTCGCAGACCCTGTTCCTGCCCAAGACCGAGTTCCCCATGCGGGCCGGCCTGCCGGTGCGCGAGCCCCTCCTCCTGGAGCGCTGGGCCGCCATCGACCTCTACGGCCGTATCAGGATGAAGGCCGCCGGACGCCCGAAATTCGTGCTCCACGATGGTCCGCCCTACGCCAACGGCAACATCCATATCGGCACGGCGCTCAACAAGATCCTGAAGGACGTCATCGTCCGCTCGCAGGGCGCGCTCGGCTACGACGCCAATTACGTGCCGGGCTGGGACTGCCACGGCCTGCCGATCGAGTGGAAGATCGAGGAGCAGTACCGCGCCAAGGGCCGCAACAAGGACGACGTACCGGTCCTCGAATTCCGCCAGGAGTGCAGGGCCTTCGCCGGTCAGTGGCTCGATACGCAGCGGACCGAGTTCAAGCGCCTCGGCGTCACCGGCGACTGGGACCACCCCTACGCGACCATGACCTTCCCGGCGGAGGCCACGATCGCGCGCGAACTCATGACCTTCTCCATGACCGGCCAGCTCTATCGCGGCTCGAAGCCGGTGATGTGGTCGGTGGTGGAGAAGACGGCGCTGGCGGAAGCCGAGGTCGAGTACGAGGACCATGTCAGCGATACGATTTTCGCGGCGTTCCGGCTCACCGCTGGGGCACCGGATGATCTGGCCGCTTCGCGCGTCGTGATCTGGACGACCACGCCCTGGACCATGCCGGGCAACCGCGCCGTGGCCTATTCGAAGCGGGTGGCCTACGGCCTCTACCGCGTCACCGCGGCGGCCGAGGACAACTGGGCCAAGACCGGCGACACCTACCTCCTCGCCGATACCCTGGCCGCCGGGGTCTTCGCCTCGGCCCGCGTGGAGGCGTTCGAGCGCGTCCGTGACGTGTCGGCCTCAGAGCTTGCCGGCCTGACCCTCTCGCATCCGCTCGCTGGCCACACCGCCGGCTACGACTTCCAGGTTCCGCTTCTCGAGGGCGACCACGTCACCGACGAGGCCGGCACCGGCTTCGTCCATACGGCGCCGGGCCATGGCCGCGAAGATTTCGAGGTGTGGATGGCCAATGGCCGCGCGCTCACCCAGCGCGGCATCGACACCCGCATCCCCTACACCGTCGATGCCGATGGGGCGCTCACCGAGGAGGCCCCCGGTTTCACGGGAAAACTCGTCCTGACGCCGAAGGGCGACAAGGGCGACGCCAACAAGGCGGTGATCGCCGCCCTGACGGAGGCCGGCACCCTGGTGGCGCGCGGCACGCTCAAGCACAGCTACCCGCACTCCTGGCGCTCGAAGAAGCCGGTGATCTTCCGCAACACGCCGCAATGGTTCATCGCGCTGGACAAGCCGGTGGAGTCCCTCGGTGAGAGGACGCTGCGCGAGGTGGCGCTCACATCCATCGACGAGACGCGGTGGGTACCATCACAGGGCAAGAACCGCATCAACGGTATGGTCGCCAATCGGCCCGACTGGGTGGTGTCGCGCCAGCGCGCCTGGGGCGTGCCGATCACCGTCTTCGTGAAGAAGGGCACCAGCGAGATCCTGCGCGACGAGGCCGTGAATGCCCGCATCGCCGAAGCCTTCCTGGCCGAAGGCGCCGACGCCTGGTTCACCGATCGGGACGGCGCCCGCTTCCTCGCGCCGGATCACGACCCGGCGGAGTATGAGAAAGTGACGGACGTCCTCGACGTCTGGTTCGATTCGGGCTCGACCCACGCTTTCGTTCTCGACGACCCGGACCAGTTCCCCGGCCTCTCCGGCGTGGTGCGTAAACGCGACGGCGGCCGGGACACGGTGATGTATCTCGAAGGCTCCGACCAGCATCGCGGCTGGTTCCAGTCGTCGCTTCTGGAATCCGCCGGCACACGGGGACGCGCGCCCTACGACATCGTCCTCACCCACGGGTTCGTCCTCGACCCCAAGGGTCTGAAGATGTCGAAGTCGAAGGGCAACGTCGTCGCGCCGCAGAGCGTCATCAAGGATTCGGGCGCCGACATCCTGCGCCTCTGGGTGGCGGCCTCCGATTACGCCGACGACCTGCGCATCGGCCCGGAGATCATCAAGACCTTCGCCGAGACCTACCGTAAGCTGCGCAATTCGCTGCGCTGGATGCTCGGCTCGCTGGCGCATTTCGAGGCGGGCGAACCCGTGCATCATGCCGACTTGCCCGAGCTGGAGCGGCTGATCCTGCATCGCCTCTGCGAACTCGACGGCGAGATCCGCGAGGCCTACGCCACTTTCGACACCAAGCGGGTGGTGGCGCTCCTCAACGGCTTCATGACCGGCGACCTCTCGGCTTTCTATTTCGACGTGAGGAAGGACGCGCTCTACTGCGACCCGATCTCGTCGCAGGTCCGCCGCGCCGCGCTGCAGGTCATCGACGAAACCTTCCGCCGGGTGACGATCTGGCTCGCCCCCGTCCTCGCCTTCACGGCGGAGGAAGCCTGGCTCGACCGTTACCCGTCGGATGTCGACTCCGTCCATCTCGAGACGCTGCCCGAGACTCCCGCCTCCTGGCGGAATGCCGCCCTCACGGAGCGCTGGCAGAAGATCCGCCGGGTGCGCCGCGTGGTCACCGGCGCCCTTGAGATCGAGCGCGCGGCCAAGCGCATCGGCGCCAGCCTCGAGGCGGCACCGACCGTCTTCGTCTCCGATTCCGATCTGCTCTCCGCCCTCGACGGGATCGATTTCTCGGAAGTCTGCATCACCTCCGGCATCACGATCGTCGACGGGGAGGGGCCGGAAGAGGCCTTCCGAATCGATGAGGTGCGCGGCGTGGCCGTGGTCTCCGGACCGGCCAAGGGCCGCAAATGTGCCCGGTCGTGGCGCGTCTCCGAGACGGTCGGCTCCGATCCCGATTACCCGGACGTGACACCCCGCGACGCCCAGGCGCTGCGGGAATGGGACGCGCTGCACGCCGCGTCGGGCGTGGCGTGAACGCTTCGCGATCCGACACGGGCCTTCCCTCCCCCCACTTGGGGGGAGGGGAAGGCGCCGGCATGCCCCCCTTCCGCCTCGGCCTCCTTATCCTTCTCGCCACCCTCGTCCTCGATCAGGCCTCCAAGCTCTGGCTCTATTTCGGCACCGATCTGGTGCTGACGCAGCCCTGGCATCTGACCGGCTTCGCGGATGTCGTCGTCGTCTGGAATCGGGGCATCTCCTACGGCCTGTTCCAGCAGGAGGGCGGCCTAGGCCGCTGGATCCTGGTGGCAGTCTCCGTGGCGGCCTCGATCGGGATGATCGCCTGGATGCGCCGTGCCTCGTCGGCGCTCCTGGCCGCCGCCCTCGGGCTCATCGCGGGCGGGGCGATCGGCAACGCCATCGACCGGGCAGCCTACGGTGCGGTGTTCGACTTCGTCCACCTCCATGCGGGCGCATGGTCCTGGTACGTGTTCAACATCGCCGACGCGGCCATCGTCGCCGGTGTCGTCGGCCTCCTCATCGACAGCCTGATCCCGGTCCGGCACCCTCGGGACGAAGCCCCTCCGGGCGGCCCCTGAAGATTCGTGCGGCTGTGATCCGTAAACCACATTGCGGATCGTTGTGGCCGGGAGGCTGGTGCGCTGCGGTCAAGGCGCCATACGTTCGCCTGAAACCGCCGTCAGGCCACGAGGGCAAGACCGGCATCGACCGACACCGACACGCGCCAGCACGTTCCGGGCAGGCACGCATTCGAGCTGGCGCACTCTGCGGGCCGGCGCAATTTGGGGGCAGCATGATCGGGCATCGCGGGTTCATTCTCGGCTTTACCGGACTTCTCGCGGCGAGCGGCGCCCAGGCGCAGCAGGGCGTGTTCATGCGCGACACCCTGAGCAGCATCGGCCTGATCGAGCCCGAGAAGCCGGCCATCACCTATCGTGAGCGGGCGCCCCTGGTGATGCCGCCCAAGCTCGACGGCAAGGCGCTGCCGCCGCCGCGTGCCGCCACTGCCACGCCGCAATGGCCCAAGGATCCCGAGATCGTCCAGCGCGACCGTGAACTCGCCGACGCGAAGAAGCCGATCTCCCGCGGAGCGCAGGGGCGGATGAACGACAACAACATGACGCTTTCGCTCGACGAGATGCGCGGCGGCCGACGCGCCGATGCCAGCGTGCGCACCGAGCCGGGCCGTCCCGAGAGCGACGGCGCCTCGTCGTCGATCTGGAGCCCCTTCGACATCTTCGGCAAGCGCGAGGACAAGGCCCAGCCCATTCTCGCTGAGCCCGATCGCGATACCCTCACCGACCCGCCGAACGGGTACCGCAAGGCCCCGAAGGCGGTCGCCCGCAACAACAGCGACCCCATCAATAATCCCTCGCGCGAGCGTGAGGAAGCCGATCCGGGTGCCTACATCCGGGGTCGCTAGCCGAGTTCCGCGAGGAGCCCGCGGACGGTCCCATCGCTCGTAGAGGAGATGGCCCCGTCCCGCTGGATCCCGCACCCACCCCCGGCGCCCGAAGGGTATCGGTACGGGATTTGCCCTGACCTCGGCCTGCGGATTCGTGGCATCCGAGGCGTGCGCTAAGGGGCATTGCGTTCATGACGGGCGGTCACGCATGGCCGACGTATCAAGGAAAAGACGATGCATCTGTTGCGGAAGGATACGCCCGGGTTCTCGCTCAACCGCCGCTACGGCCATGCCGGCCGGGCCGAGGCCGCGCCGTTCGGGCGGTCCGAGGCCGGTGGCCCCGAAGTCTCCGCCTTTGCCCTCGATAACGGCCTCGATGTCGTCGTGGTGCCCGATCACCGCGCGCCGGTGGTGACGCACATGGTGTGGTACCGCAACGGTTCGGCCGACGATCCGATCGGGCAGTCCGGCATCGCGCACTTTCTCGAACACCTGATGTTCAAGGGCACGGAGAAGCATCCGGTCGGCGCCTTCTCGCAGGCCGTGTCCGGCCTCGGCGGCCAGGAGAACGCCTTCACCTCCTACGATTACACCGCCTATTTCCAGCGCGTCGCCCGCGACCATCTCAAGACCATGATGGAGTTCGAGGCCGACCGCATGACCGGTCTCGTCCTCGAGGATGCCGTGGTGGCGCCGGAGCGCGACGTGGTGCTGGAAGAGCGCCGCATGCGGGTGGAGACCGACCCGTCGGCCCAGCTCTCCGAGGCCATGGCCGCCTCGCTGTTCGTGCATCACCCCTACGGCACGCCGATCATCGGCTGGATGCACGAAATCGAGGATCTCAACCGCACCCACGCCCTCGACTATTACA
Source organism: Methylobacterium bullatum (assembly GCF_014845095.1). Taxonomy (GTDB): domain Bacteria; phylum Pseudomonadota; class Alphaproteobacteria; order Rhizobiales; family Beijerinckiaceae; genus Methylobacterium; species Methylobacterium bullatum. The sequence goes on from NZ_NKUG01000111.1 coordinate 45,276, forward strand.
ACCGCTTCTACACCCCTGAGAACGCCATCCTGGTCGTGGCCGGTGACGTGACGCCCGACGAGGTCCGGCGGCTCGCCGACGACACCTACGGGCTCGTGACGCCGCGCGGCGCCCGGCCGGTGCGGGTGCGCGCCAAGGAGCCCGAGCCCCGCGCGCTCCGCCGGCTCAGCGTCGTCGATCCGAAGGTGGAACAGCCGACCCTGCAGCGGCTCTATCTCACCCCCTCCTGCATGACCGCCCGCGACGGCGAGTGCCACGCCCTGGAACTGCTGGCCGAGGTGATGGGCGGCGGCTCCACGTCCTTCCTCTACCGCAAACTGGTGATGGAGCTCGGCGTCGCCGTGAATGCCGGCGCCTGGTACATGGGCTCGGCCATCGACGACACGCGCTTCTCGGTCTACGCCATCCCCGCCGAGGGCGTGAGCCTGGAGCGCCTGGAGGACGAGGTCGACCGCGTCCTGCGCCGCGTCCCCTCCGAGGCCCTGGGTCCGGAGGCCATCGAACGGGCCAAGACCAGGCTCGTCGCCGAAACGGTCTATTCCTCCGACAGCCAGTCGTCGCTGGCCCGTATCTACGGCTCGGCGCTCGCCATCGGCGAGAGCATCGAGGAGGTCCGCCGCTGGCCCTCCGACATCGAGGGCGTGACGCGGGATCGCCTCGCCGCCGTGGCCGAGCGCTACCTGATCCCCGCCCGCTCCGTCACCGGATACCTGACCAAGACGCGCGATCCCGACGCCGCCGTTGCGTGAGGCGACCCTCACGCACGATCCCGCTGATCCCGGCCCGGGCGCCCAGAAGAAGAATGAGGTTCTCATGAACTCGGTCGAAGCCAATCTGGTCGATACCACCGCCCGCAGCGCGAACGCCCCCACGCTGGCGCTTCCGGTGGCCGCCGCCGCCGGCATCGAGGCCTGGCACGTGGAATCGCCCGTGGTGCCGATGATCGCCCTCGCCTTCACCTTCGAGGGGGGGGCGGCTCAGGATCCCGAAGGCAAGGGCGGCGTGGCGCAGATGCTGGCGCGCCTCCTCGACGAGGGCGCCGGCGACCTCTCCTCCGACGCCTTCCAGGAGCGTCTGGCCGCGCGGGCCATCGAATTGTCGTTCCATGCCGGCGCCGACGCGGTGGGCGGCTCCCTCAAGATGCTGGTCAAGCACGCCGACGAGGCCATCGACCTCCTCGCCCTGGCGCTCGCCAAGCCGCGCTTCGATCCCGACGCCATCGAGCGCGTGCGCGCCCAGACGCTGGCCGGCCTGCGCTACCAGCAGAACGATCCGGGCGTGATGGCGTCACGTCGCTTCTTCGCCGAAGCCTATGCCGGCCATCCCTATGCCCGTCCCTCGTCCGGCACGCCGGAGAGCATCGCGGCCATCACCCGCGACGACCTCGTGGCGATGCACCGGAAGATCATCGGCCGCGGCGGTCTGAAAGTGGCGGCCGTCGGCGCCATCGATGCCGACCGTCTGGCCGATGCCCTCAACCGCGCCTTCGGTGTCCTCGACGAGGCCGGACCGCTGAACGCCGTGCCGCAGACCCAGGTCGGCCAACTCGGGCGCCGCGTCGTCGTCGATATCGACGTGCCGCAATCGGTCCTGCGCTTCGGCATGGGTGGCGTGCCGTGGAAGGACCCGGATTTCATCCCCGCCTACGTGCTCAACCACATCCTCGGCGGCGGCTCCTTCACCTCTCGCCTGTTCCAGGAAGTGCGCGAGAAGCGTGGGCTGGCCTATTCGGTCGGCACCTCCCTCGTCAGCCACCGCGCCAGCGCCATGACCTGGGGCTACACCGCCACCAAGAACGAGCGCGTGGGCGAAGCCCTGTCGGTGATCGGCGACGAGATCGGCCGCCTCATCAGCGACGGCCCATCCGACGAGGAGCTTCAGAAGGCCAAGGATTACCTCACCGGCTCCTATGCGCTCGGCTTCGACACCTCGACCAAGATCGCGCACCAGCTCGTGCAGATCTCCTTCGAGGGGCTGGGCATGGACTACTTCGCCCGCCGCAACGAGATGGTGACGAACGTGACCCAGGCGGACATCCGCCGCGCCGGTGCCCGCACCTTCGCCGATGGCAGGATGCTGGTGGTGGCCGCGGGGCGCCCCACGGATTTCCTGTAGGATTCGGACGCTTCGCGGGGTCCCAGCGACACCCAATCAGACAGACAGGGCGAGCCGCTCGGCCGCCCGGCGCAGGTCTCCGGCCGGCACCGCACCGTAGCGTTCCTCGAACGTCCGTTGCGCCTGCTCCCAAAAAGGCTGCGCCTCCTCGATGCGTTTTTGGCCGGCCTCCGTGAGGGTGAGGGAGCGCGTGCGGCCGTCCCGTCCCGGACCGGCGGCGATAAGACCGTCCCGGGTGAGCGGATGCAGGGCACGGCCCATCGTGGTGCGGTCCATCACCATGATGTCGGCAAAGCCGTTGATGGAGATCGGCCCGACACGGCCGAGACCGCGCAACAGACCGTACTGGCTGGTGCGCAGGCCGGTCGGCGCGAGATGCTGGTCGTAATGCTGAGTCAGCCGGCGCGACGCCTGGCGAAGGGCGAGGCAGTGGCACGGTGACACCGGTGCCGGACGGTCCATCGCGAAAAGTCCTCGAGGAATGGGTCACGGGGTCTGCGGACGACGCGCTTGTGTAAAGCGTGCATATGCGCCTAAGCAAGGGTCGACCGCGTCGCGGTGCCGGGCATGCCCGCCCGGTGATCCCACCGAACCAGCATGCGGAACCCGAAGAGGCCGTATGACCATCACCGCTCCCTTCGGGTCGTTGTCGAACGCCGTTGCCGCGCCGCTTGCCCGCCGCAACGTCCATTACGGCTGGGTCGTCGCCGGCGTCACCTTCCTCACCATGCTGGTGACGGCCGGCGCCGTTGGCGCACCGGGCGTGCTGATCCTGCCCTTGCAGAAGGAGTTCGGCTGGGACACGGCGACGATCTCCTCGGCGCTGGCCGTGCGCTTCGTCCTGTTCGGATTGATGGGGCCTTTCGCGGCCCAGCTGATGAACCGCTACGGCCCGCGCCGCATCGTGCTCCTGGCGCTTCTGCTCATCGTCGGGGGGCTCCTCACCTCCCTGTTCATGAGCGAGGTCTGGCAGCTGGTCATGCTCTGGGGCGTCGTCGTCGGCATCGGCACGGGGCTCACCGCCCTGGTGCTCGGCGCCACCATCGCGACCCGCTGGTTCTCGCGCTCGCGCGGCCTCGTGGTCGGTCTCCTCACCGCCAGTTCGGCCACCGGCCAGCTCATCGTGCTGCCGCTCCTCGCCGCCCTCACCGAACATCTCGGCTGGCGCGCCGCACTCCTGGTGATCTGCGGGCTGCTGCTCACGGCGGGGCTCGCCGTCACGGCGCTGTTGCGGGACCGGCCGGAGGACATGGATCTGGCCCCCTATGGCGAGACCGCAGTTACCGGTACCGCTCCGCCGCCGGTCGTGAGCGGCTCCGCCCTCGGAGCCCTGGCGGAGGCGTCGCGCACGGGTGTGTTCTGGGTGCTCTTCGCCACGTTCTTCATCTGCGGGGCCAGCACCAACGGGCTGATCCAGACCCACTTCATCCCCCTCTGCGCCGATTACGGCATCGGCCCGGTCCAGGGGGCGAGCGTGCTGGCGGCGATGGGCGTGTTCGACTTCATCGGCACGGTGGCGTCGGGCTGGCTCTCCGACCGCTACGACAACCGCTGGCTCCTGTTCTGGTATTACGGCCTGCGCGGCCTCTCGCTGATGTTCCTGCCGTTCTCCGACTTCTCCTTCGTCGGCCTGTCTGTCTTCGCCGCTTTCTATGGGCTCGACTGGATCGCCACGGTGCCGCCCACCGTGCGGCTCACCGCCGCCCGGTTCGGGCGCGAGAAGGCGAACCTCGTCTTCGGCTGGGTGTTCGCGGGTCACCAGCTCGGGGCCGCCACCATCGCCTACGGCGCCGGCCTGTCACGCACCGCCCTGTCGAGCTACCTGCCGGCCTTCTTCGCCGCCGGCGCCCTGTGCATCCTCGCCGCCATCCTGGTCCTGACCCTGTCCCGTCCGGGAGACCGGCCGGACGCATCGCCCGCCGCCCTGCCGGTCCGGGGGTAGGGATGCACGGGTCACAGGATCTGCAGCCGGGTGTGCGGCCCGAGGCGCCGCAGTAGCCGGACGAGGTCGCCTCGCTTCACCGCGACGCAGCCCTCCGTCGGCAGGTATCCCGCCCGTGCCACATGGAGGAAGATCGCCGAGCCGCGCCCCGGCCGGATCGGCTGGCGGTTGTAGTCGAGATCGACGACGAGGTCGTAGAGACCGTCCTCCCGCCACATCCGCTCCGCGCTGACACCGGGGGCGGGTAGGACGATCGGCCGGTTGTAGCGCCGGTCGCGCGGGTCGTCGCACCAGCCGTCGTTCTGTCGCGTCCGGCGCAGAGCCAGCGCGGTGCGGGGGCGGGCCCCGAAATGGTCCGGGCGATAGGCCCCGGCCCGCAGGCGGAAGACGCCCCGCGGGGACAGGCCGTCTCCTTCGCGCTTGACCTGACCGATGCCGGAGCGGCCGAGCGCGCAGGGAATGACCGCATTGGCGGCGAGAATCTGCCCGCGAGTGGGATCACTCACCAGCCGGCGGACGCGGATGCGAGAGAGGGTCAAACGGATCATGTCGGCCTTATCGACCGGACAGACCGGCCCGAGCCAGTCCATTCCTGAGGCGGCGATGCGCGACGACGGCACCCATGCGAAACTTTTTCGGGGGTCGAACCGTCACGGACGTGCATACTCCGCCTCCGGCGCGCCCTCGTTCAAGGTTCTGACATAAACCCGCCATCACTCTGCTGTGTAGGCTCGCGGCCGACGAAGCGGTCGTCTCTCAAGTTTTCGGGATCGGCCCGTTCGGGCACATCCCTGTTGCGTGTGAAAGTATCCCCGGCCGATGTCGACCACCCATCGCCTTCTCGTCTGCGACGACGACGAGTCCCTGCGCGAAACCTTGATCGAACAACTCGACCTGTACGAGGAGTTCGTCACCGTCAGCGCGGAGGACGGGAAATCCGCCCTCGCCCGCGTGGCCGAGGATCGGATCGATCTCGCGATCATGGATGTCGGCCTGCCGGACATGGATGGGCGCGAAGCGGTGCGGACCATGCGCCGCAACGGTTATCGCGGCCCGGTCATCATGCTGAGCGCGCAGGATTCGGAAGAAGACACGGTGGAGGGCCTGGAAGCGGGCGCCAACGATTATGTCGCCAAGCCGTTCAAGTTCGCGGTGCTCCTCGCGCGCATCCGCGCGCATCTGCGCAGCCACGAGGCCAGCGAGGACGCCGTCTTCCAGATTGGCCCCTACACCTTCCGCCCCGGCGCCAAGCTCCTCATCTGTGAGCGTGGCTCGAAGCTGAAGCTCACCGAGAAGGAGACGGCGATCCTGCGCTTCCTCTACCGCGCCGGCCGCGAGGTGGTGGGCCGCGACACGTTGCTGGCCGAGGTCTGGGGCTACAACGCGCAGGTCACCACGCATACGCTGGAGACCCACATCTACCGCCTGCGCCAGAAGATCGAGCCGAACCCGGCCGTCACCGCCATCCTCGTGACGGAAGGCGGTGGCTACAAGTTGCTGCCCTGAGGATCAGGCGGCCGCATTCGGCGCATCACCGCCGGATGTGTGGAAGGCGGCGATTTCCCGAATCAGGTCGCGTTGCTGCTCGATGACGAGATCGGACAAGATTTCGTCGTCGTTCCCATCGATGACCGACAGCAGGCGGATATCCGGATATCGGCCCTCGAAGAAGACGAGGACCTCGGATTGCGCATAGGGATCGTTCGGATCCAGGCAGAAGTGATTGGACACCGGAATTTCCGTCTTCGTCGCCCTCGGGAGACGCGTCTATCCACCGGTTTCATGACATCCGTTTGATCGACGCTCCGTCCCTGCGCGGGCGCGGCGCCGGATTTCCCCCCTCGCCCGCCTTCGGCTAAGGCTAGCTCCTCCGGAGGGACGCCTCCGTCTTGAGGGAGCGGACGGCATTGGGGCTCGACGACGACATCGCGATCCTGGCGGCGGCCCCCCTGTTCAGCTTCATGGCGCGGGACGCCCTGAGGCTGCTCTCCTTTGCCGCTGAGCGTCGCAGCCTGACGCCGGGGGACGTGCTGTTCGCCCGCAACGAGCGCAGCGATGGCGGATACGTCGTCATGTCCGGAACGGTCGAACTGGCGCCGCGTGGCGCCGGTGCCGAGCCCGTCAGGGTCGGCCGCTCCGCCCTGATCGGGCAGATGGCGCTGTTCCTGCGCGGCGAGCGCCCCACCGATGCCCATGCCGTCACGGCGGCGGAGGTCGTCCGCATCACGCCCACGCTGATGCGCCGGGTGCTCGAAGAATTTCCCGATGCGGCCGAGGCGATCCATGCCGCCCTTCATGACGACCTCGGTACGTTGATCGAGGATCTCGACGGCGTGCGCGCCAGGATCGACGCCATCTGACATCGTATCGTCCTCTCGCCGGACGCACGATCTGGCAAAACCTGCCGGGACGGGCCAAAAGTCTTCCGTCCCTCAACACTCTTCC
>NZ_NKUG01000112.1 GCF_014845095.1 Methylobacterium bullatum
ACGCCGTCCTCGGAGCGGCGACACCGATTCAGCGTGCCTGGCCCCCGGCCGCGTCGAGACCGGCGAGGAAGCCCGCGAGCCAGGCACGCTGAATCGGTGTCGCCGCTCCGAGGACGGCGTCGAGGCTCGCACGCTCGTTGTCGTCGAACGGGGCTGTGCGGGGGAGGATCGCTTGTCGTGCCATCGTTAAGCCATGTCGCGCTGCGGGGCCGACTGTCAACGGGATGTCCGTTTTACAGAACGGCGTCGTGGGAGAAGGAGCTGCCTATGATCGCAGCGCAGAACAGAATTTTATTCTCCAGCCACCACGGAGAGCGTCGGTATGAAACGCCCGTTCGTCGGCGCTGACGGAAGCGGAAGCGCCGTCGTCGACTTCACTTTTTCCATGGCGAAGCGTGACGTCACGTTCTTCAGGGGCAACGTCGCGATGAGCTGCTTATAAAAGGTGTCGTAAGCCTGCATATCGGCGACAACGACCCGCAACATGTAATCCACATCGCCCGCCATGCGGTAGAATTCCAGCACCTCAGGCATGGCCGAGACGGTGGAGGCGAAGCGTTCGAGCCAGTCACGCGAATGGTCCGATGTCTCGATCGAGACGAAGACTGTGAGTCCGAGGCCCAGCTTGACCGGATCGAGGACGGCGACCCGCCGGTCGATCACGCCATCCGCTTCGAGGCGCTGGATCCGCTTCCAGCAGGGCGTCTGCGACAGGCCGACCTTCTCGCCGATCGTCGCGATCGACAGGGTGGCGTCGTTCTGGAGCAGCGCCAGGATCTTGAGATCGATCGAGTCCACATTGACCTCGCTTTGCGGTTCCGGTCAGCGGCGCTGTGGTGCGCTAGGGCACGGCGTTGACCAGCGAATTAAGAAGAATATTCCTCGACGAGCAACCCATTGGGCGTCCGCGCCGCTGCAAACCATATTTACCGCAGCGGGGGAATGCCGCAGCGCGATACCCGCCATGCCTTGACAGCGTTCGTTATAGCGAACATTTCAGGTGCCAGACAAGCGGGCATCTGACAAGGCAGTCGTACGGAACACGCTCATGAGTACTTCCCTGGAACGAACGGCGCGGGACCTCGCGTCCGCCATGGCCGGCCTCGATCTGAAGGGGCGCATTCGTGCGATCGAGTCCGCAATCCCCGGCCGACTGGTCTTCACCACCAGCCTCGGCATCGAGGATCAGGCTCTCACCCATGCCCTCGCCATGGCCAAGGGGCGGACGAAGATCGTCACCCTCGATACGGGCCGGCTCTTCCCCGAGACCTACGACGTCTGGGCGGAGACCGAATCCGCCTACGGCATCCGCATCCAGGCCTATGCACCCGAGCGGGTCTCGGAAGAATCATTCGTGCGGGAAGAGGGCATCAATGGCTTTCGCCATTCGGTCGCGGCCCGGCAAGCCTGCTGCGGCTTCCGCAAGGTCGAGCCGCTGAGCCGCGCCCTTGCCGGCGCCGCCGGATGGCTGACGGGTCTGCGGGCGGGCCAATCCGCCAACCGTTCGGACACGCCCCTGGCGGAGGCCGACGACGCGCGCGGGCTTATCAAGATCAATCCGCTCGCGGATTGGACCCGCGCCGACGTCGACCGCTTCGTCATCGACAATTACATTCCCTACAACGTCCTCCACGACCGCGGTTTTCCCTCGATCGGGTGCGCCCCGTGCACCCGCGCCGTGAAGATCGGTGAATCCGAGCGCGCCGGCCGCTGGTGGTGGGAGCAGGAATCCAAGAAGGAATGCGGCCTTCACGTGCATCAGCCCGAGGCGAACGTTCAGCCGGGCCAGGAAGCCGCCGCATTCGAATCGACACCCCGTAACAGCAATCTGGAGATCGCCCGATGAGCGCCGCCACCGCGCTGGCCGCAACGCTGCCCGAGCGTCTGACTCACCTGCAGCGTCTCGAAGCCGAGAGCATCCACATCATGCGGGAGACGGTCGCCGAGACCGAGAACCCGGTGATGCTCTATTCCATCGGCAAGGATTCGTCCGTGCTGCTGCATCTGGCGCTGAAGGCCTTTGCGCCGGGACGCCTGCCGTTCCCGCTGATGCACATCGATACGACGTGGAAATTCAAGGAAATGATCGCGTTCCGCGATCAGCGCGCCAAGGAGCTCGGCCTCGATCTCATCGTCCACACGAATCAGGAGGGCCTGGCCCGTGGCATCGGCCCGATCAGCCACGGTTCGGAAGTCCATACCGACGTGATGAAGACGCAGGGACTGCGTCAGGCGCTGGACAAGTACAGGTTCGACGCGGCCTTCGGCGGCGCCCGCCGCGACGAGGAGGCGTCCCGCGCCAAGGAGCGCATCTTTTCCCTGCGCACGGCCCAGCACCGCTGGGACCCGAAGCGCCAGCGCGCCGAGCCCTGGCACCTCTACAATCTCAAGAAGAAGCGGGGTGAATCCCTGCGCGTCTTCCCGATCTCGAATTGGACCGAGCTCGATGTCTGGCTCTACATCGAGCAGGAGCAGATCCCGATCGTACCGCTCTATTTCGCCAAGCCCCGCCCCGTGGTGGAGCGCGACGGCCAGTTGATCCTGGTCGACGACGACCGTCTGCCCCTGAACCCTGGGGAGACCCCGCAGAACCTGTCCGTGCGTTTCCGGACGCTGGGCGACTACCCGCTCACCGGCGCCGTCGAGAGCGATGCCGCGACCCTGCCCGAGATCATCGGCGAGACCCTGGCCGCCCGGACCTCCGAGCGTCAGGGCCGCGTGATCGACAAGGACGGGTCGGGCGCCATGGAGCGCAAGAAGCAGGAGGGGTATTTCTAAGATGACGATCCATCAGTCACCCGAAGCCTTCGGCTATGACAGCTTCCTCGCCGCTCACCAGAGCAAGGAAGTGCTGCGCTTCATCACCTGCGGCTCCGTTGACGACGGCAAGTCCACCCTGATCGGCCGCCTCCTGCACGACACCAAGCAGATCTTCGACGATCAGGTGACGGCACTGCAGCGCGATTCGCGCAAGCACGGCACCCAGGGCGCCGAGATCGACCTCGCCCTCCTCGTGGACGGTCTCCAGGCCGAGCGCGAGCAGGGCATCACCATCGATGTCGCCTATCGCTTCTTCTCCACCGACAAGCGCTCGTTCATCGTCGCCGACACGCCCGGCCACGAGCAGTACACCCGCAACATGGCGACCGGTGCCTCAACGGCCGATGTCGCCGTGATCCTGGTGGACGCTCGGCAGGGCCTGACCCGCCAGACCCGGCGTCATGCGCTGCTGGTCTCGCTGCTCGGGATCAAGCGCGTCGTCCTCGCCGTGAACAAGATGGATCTGGTCGGCTGGTCGCAGGGCAAGTTCGAGGAGATCACGGCGGCGTTCGATGCGTTCGCCGCGCCCCTGGGCTTTACCGAAATCCGGCCCATCCCGCTTTCCGCCAAGAACGGCGACAACGTCGTTTTGCCCGGCGCCGCCGTGCCCTGGTACACGGGAACGCCGCTCCTGCAGTACCTGGAAGAAGTGCCCGTGCGGGTCGAGGAGCAGGCCGCTCCGTTCCGTCTTCCGGTCCAGTGGGTGAACCGTCCGAACTCCGACTTCCGCGGGTTCTCGGGCCTGATCGCCAGCGGCCGCATCGCCCCCGGCGATGCGATCATCGTCGAGCCTTCGGGCCGGACCTCCACCATCGCCCGGATCTTCACCGCCGATGGCGACCTGCCGCATGCCGTGGAGGGCCAGTCCGTCACCCTCGTCCTCGCCGACGAGATCGACGCCTCGCGCGGGTCGGTGATCGTCACGGCCGATGCGCCGATGCGGGTGAGCGACCGTTTCGACGCCCGTCTCTTCTGGGCGGCGGAGACCGAACTGCTGCCCGGCGCCACCCTGCTCGCCAAGATCGGCACCGTGACGGTGAACGCCACCGTGACGACCATCCATACGCGGATCGATCCGGAGAGCGGCAATCCCGTTCCGGCCGCGCGCCTCGTGGCCAACGACATCGCGGACGTGACCCTCAGCCTGGACCGCGCCGTGGCCATCGATGCCTACGCGGCGAACCGCGATACCGGCGGTTTCATCCTCATCGACCGCGAGACCACCGATACGGCGGCCCTCGGCCTGATCCATGCGGAGGCACCATCGTCGGCCGTGGAGGACGAGCCGGAGGCGGCGCGTGCGGCGAAATCCGGCGGAGGGTTCCTGTCGAAGCTCAGGTGGGTGTTCGGCGGCATCTGAACGGACGCGCCACCAGCTAAAACGAACCGCCATCCGGCCTGCCAAGAGTGGGGCGGGTGGCGGCTTTGTTTCCAAAGGCACCTTTCTCCTCGCACGACGGATGGTCCGGTGATCGACGGTCGCGAACGTACGGGTGACACCGTTCCTCCCACCCTTCACCTCATCCTGAGGTGCCGAAGCGGAGCGGAGGCCTCGAAGGAGGGCTCCAGTAGGCGCCATGGGAACTGGAGCCCTCCTTTGAGGCTGCTTCGCAGCGCCTCAGGATGAGGTGGTGGGGGGAGATGGGGACCGTTTCGACCCGCAGGGCGAGATCGATCCGTTTTCGACACAGTGCCGCCTGCGACTCAGCCTTGCCGGCTCACAGCTCCGGGACTAGGGTCCGCGCGCTTTTTGAAGAGGCGCGCATCGGCGCCCATCTGACGTGATCGGAGCAGACCATCATGGGCTTTCTCGCCGACGCCCTGTCCAAGGTGAAGCCGTCCGCGACCATCGCGATGACGCAGAAGGCCCGCGAGCTGAAAGCCGGCGGGATGGACGTGATCAGCCTGTCGGTGGGCGAGCCCGATTTCGATACGCCGGACCACATCAAGGACGCGGCCATCGACGCGATCCGCCGCGGCGAGACCAAGTACACACCGGTCTCCGGCATCGTGCCCCTGCGCGAGGCGATCGTGCGGAAGTTCAAGCGCGAGAACGGCCTCGACTACAAGGCGTCGCAGACCATCGTCGGCACCGGCGGCAAGCACGTCATCTACAATGCCCTCCTCGCCACGCTGAACCCCGGCGACGAGGTGGTGATCCCGCGTCCCTACTGGGTCTCCTATCCGGAGATGGTGGTGCTGTGCGGCGGCACCCCGGTCTTCGCCGAGACCGACATGGAGCATGATTTCAAGCTCCAGCCGGAAGAGCTGGAGCGGGTGATCACGCCCAAGACCAAGTGGATCATTCTCAATTCCCCGTCGAACCCCTCCGGCGCGGCCTATGCCCGCGACGAGTTGAAGAAGATCACCGACGTCCTCATGCGCCACCCCCATGTCTGGGTGCTCACGGACGACATGTACGAGCACCTCTGCTACGGCGATTTCGAGTTCGTGACGCCGGCCCAGGTGGAGCCCGGCCTCTACGACCGCACCCTGACCATGAACGGCGTCTCGAAGGCCTATGCGATGACCGGCTGGCGCATCGGCTACGCCGCCGGCCCCGAGCACCTCATCAAGGCGATGGATTTCGTCCAGGGCCAGCAGACCTCCGGCGCCTCCTCGATCTCCCAATGGGCGGCGGTGGCGGCCCTCGACGGCACGCAGGAGCATCTCGCCCGTTTCCGCGCCGCCTTCCACGAGCGCCGCGACCTCGTGGTCTCCATGCTGAACCAGACCAAGGGCCTCAAATGCCCGACGCCGGAAGGCGCCTTCTACGTCTACCCGTCCTGTGCCGAGACGATCGGGCGCAAGACGCCGTCGGGCAAGGTCATCCAGTCCGATGAGGATTTCGTGGTGGAACTGCTGCAGGCGGAGGGGGTCGCCGCCGTCCACGGCTCGGCCTTCGGCCTCGGCCCGAACCTGCGCATCTCCTACGCCACCTCGAACACGGCGCTGGAGGAGGCCTGCACCCGCATCCAGCGCTTCTGCGGCTCGCTGAGCTGACCCACCCGAGGGTGGATCGCGACTTGACGACTCACGTCTGACGCGAGTCAGATGCGAGCCGGGTGGTTCCACTCGGAGGAAACGTTCATGGCGACGATCGCTGTCATCGCACCTGGTGCCATGGGCAGTGCGATCGCAGCGCGACTGCACGGAAACGGCGCCCGTATCCTCACCGTTCTGGCAGGTCGAAGCGCCGCTACGATCGCACGCGCCCAAGAATCCGGAATGGAAGGAGTGGAGGAGACGGCCCTCGCCGAGGCCGACCTCATCCTCTCCATCGTCCCGCCAGCGGAGGCGGCGAACCTTGCAATTCGCCTGTCCCCGCTGCTCGCTGCAGCGGTGCGCAAACCGGTCTATGTCGATTGCAACGCCCTCAACGTCTTGACGAAACGTGGCGTCGCCGCCGTGATCGGACAGGCCGGCGCGCCCTTCATCGATGCCGCCATCATCGGAGCGCCGCCCAAATCCGGCGAACGGGGGCCACGGTTCTACGTCTCCGGCGATAACCTTTCGGCGTCCGTGGCGTTGCGCGAAATGGGGCTGGACGTCCGACCCGTAGAGGGCGGCGTCGGCGCGGCGTCGGCGCTCAAAATGTCCTATGCCGGCATCAACAAGGGGCTGACGGCGCTCGCCGCCGTCATGGTACTCGCGGCAGGCCGGGCGGGTGCCGCCCATGCGCTGTATGCCGAACTCGCCGAAAGCGAGCCGGAACTGCTCGCGCGGTTCTCCCGCGTCCTGCCCGACATGGTGCCGAAGGCTTATCGCTGGGTCGCGGAGATGGACGAGATCGCGAGTTTTCTCGAGAGCGACGATGGCGGCCGACTGATGTTCGACGGCGCGGGGCGCGTCTATGAACGGCTCTCCGCCGAGTGCGACGGGGACGAGGTCGGGCAGTTGAAGGCCTTCGCCGCTGCGGCGGAAAGGCCCTGATGCAGCCGGGTTGGTTGCCGGCTCAAGTCAGGATGTCTACATCCACCATCCCCGCAGCCGATGCGTCCGATGGTTTCGCGAACCCTCTCGGACTGGCGCGGTTGCAGGGCTTGTCGTGACGGGGCGGTGCGGACCAGTTCTCTGCGTCGATCCTGTGAGGCCTCGTGGGCCGGGTCGCGGCAAGTGTGTCACGGGCGCGGGGAACAGGAACCGTCGCCGTGGCTGATGGCCCACGCTCATCGTAGTAGCGGATGGGTCGCGCCATTTCAGGACAGGCTCCGGGCCGGCCAGCGGCCAAATGGTTTACCGACTTCTCGCACAAGTGAGACGGGCCGGGGAACCGGTCGCGTTCCTCCGCGTAGTCTCGGGCTTTCCAGCATGCGACGCCTTCTCACCGGTGGCATCAAGGCAATCGTCGCCATTGCCGCACTTTCCACCGCCGCCCATTGGGCCATGCGCGTGCAGCGTGCGCCCACCGCCGTGCCGGCCCCCGTCGCAGCGGTGAAGGATCCGGTCGCCACCGGTTCGATCCTCACGCGCAGCGCGGAATCCCCAACTCGCGAACGACTTGCGGACGTGACACGCGGTCTCGACCAGAAACACCTCGGCGAATTGTTTTCGGGCGCCACTGGCGACAAGCCAAAGGTCGAGAAGGCCGCAGCCAGACACTGAGGGCGGACGCGACTATCGTCACGCCATGGTCAAGAGGGCGTGGTTCGGTGCGGCCGACCCGTCGCAAAAGGCTGCCGCATGATTGACCGTCCCGCTCTCACCCGCCGCGAAACCCTGGCAGGTGCCGCCGTCCTCGCCCTGGCGCCTTCGGCGGCGCGGTCGTCGGAGCGCGCGACGGGTTCCGTCTACGAAGTGGTTCCGGGGGGGCGGGCAGGCATCCCGGATGTGGCCGTCTCGAACGGTCGCGACGTGGTCCGCACCGACGGCCAGGGCCGCTACGCGCTCGACGTCTCGGACGGCGATATCGTCTTCGTGGTGAAGCCCGCCGGCTTCGCGCTGCCGCGCGACGAGAACAACATTCCGCGCTTCAGCTACATCCATCAGCCGCAGGGCACGCCGCCCGATCTAAGCCTGCGCTATCGCGGCATCGACCCGACCGGACCGCTTCCCGCCTCCATCGACTTCGCGCTGACCCGCGAACCGGAGCCGGACGCGTTCGACGTGATCCTGTTCACCGATCCGCAGCCGGAAAGCCCGGTGGAGCTCGGCCATGTCCGCGATACGGCGGTGACGCGGGTCCTCGGCACGAAGGCCGCCTTCGGCATGACCACGGGCGACATCCTGTTCGACGATCTATCGTTCTACGGCCGCTCCAACCGCATCATGGGGCGCATCGGGATCCCCTGGTTCCATATCGGCGGCAACCACGACCTCAACTTCGAGGCGCCCGACGCCCGCTACAGCCGCGAGACCTACAAGCGGGTCTACGGCGCGCCCTACTATGCCTTCCACCACGGCAAGGCCCTCTTCCTGATGCTCGACACCGTGCATTACCTGGGCGCCGCGTCGGGCAAGGGCGACGGTGTCGGCCGCTACGAGGGGCGCATCGGCGAGCGGCAGATGACCTTCATCGCCAACATGCTGTCGATGACGCCCAAGGAGACCCTCGTCGTCATCGCGATGCATATCCCGCTCGTCACCGACCTCGACCCGGCCGATCCGCGCCAGAACGTGATGGACCGGGAGCGTCTGCTCGACCTCCTGGGTGACCGACCCGTGCTCAGCCTCGCCGGCCATACCCACACGACCGAGCATCATTACCCCCGCGCAGGCGCAAGCGGGAGCCACCACCACCACGTCCTCACCGCCGTCTCCGGGTCGTGGTGGAGCGGCCCCTCCGCGCGCACCGGCATTCCCTCGGCCGACAGCCGCGACGGGACGCCCAACGGTTTCCACGTCCTGTCCATCGACGGCGCCGACTACACCACTCGCTACCAACCGGCCCAGGGCGAACCGGAAGAGAGAATGAGAATCGTGCTGGAGAGCCAGTATCGTGGAGGGGCCGGTGAGGTCCTGCGCGATTACCGGCCGATGCAGACCCTACGCTCGCCTGTGCCGCGCGAGAGCGTCGGGGCGACAAATCTGGTGGTGAACGTCTTCGACGGCGGTCCACGCACCAGCGTCCGGTACCGCATCGACGACGGTCCCGCCGTCGAGATGGTGCGCACGCGGCGGCCCGACCCGTTCGTCGCCGAGGTCTTCCTGCGCTATCCGGAAGCGAAGAAGCCGTGGGTGAAGGCCGAGCCGTCGAGCCACATCTGGGTCGCGCGCCTCGGCGGCGACATTCCGGCCGGCAGCCATCGCATCACCGTCGAGGTTCGGGACGAGTACGGGCGCCCGTTCTCGTCCGCGATGGTCCTCGAAGTCACCGGCGAGGACGGCCCCTCGCGGGGCTGAGAGGGACGCCGGCCGGTCAGGGCCTAGAGCAGCGCCCGACCACATTGGGTCGCGGCACATCTCTCGGCCTTTGTTGTGCCGCGCTCTTTTTCGCCGAACCGGCATCCACTTCGGCGGAGAGCGCTCTAGCGTCCCGAGGCACAGTGTCAGGCGGCCAGGCGGCGAGCGCCGTGGTTGCCCTCCTCGATCTCCTCAATGATCTTGGCGCAGAAAGCGTCGAGATCGCCGGGATTACGGCTCGTGACGATGCCCTTGTCGGTCACCACCGCCTCGTCCCGCCATTGGCCGCCGGCATTGATGACATCCGTCCTGATCGACGAGAACGACGTCAGGTTCAGCCCCTTCACGACCCCCACCTCGATCAACAGCCACGGCGCGTGGCAGATCGCGGCCACCACTTTTCCGGAGACGAGGAACGTCTTGATCACGTCGAGGGCCTTCGGCTCGAGCCGGAGCTTGTCCGGGTTGATCTGGCCGCCCGGCAGCACGAGGGCGTCGTAATCCGCCGGGTCGATGTCTTCCAGATCCTTGTCCACCGCGACGTTCTTGCCCCAATCCGTCTTGTCCCAGGCACGGATGGATTCGCGCGATTCGCGCGATTTCGGCGAGGCGACGACGACGCTCGCCCCGGCGCTCTTGAGGGTCTGCAGCGGAACCGTCAGCTCCGTTTCCTCGAAACCGTCGGTGGCGAGAATGAGAACTTTCGACTGCTTGATGTCGGACATGATTGATCTCCGCACGTGTCACGAATGATGGCGGAAGAACTGGTAGCCGATATGGCGGGTTCCTGGTTCCGGGGAGATGCAATGCAGCCTCGGTGGCAGCGCAACGCTCGAATCCGCATCGGGCTGGAACTGGCGACTGCCGGGGTGGGTTTCTCCGGCACACCGACCGATCCACCTCAAAGCGAAGGAGACGCTGCATGGCCAATCCAGGCCTACCGATCCCCGAGCCGCTCCCGGGGGGAATTCCCGGCGACCTGCCGCCCCCGCCGCTGCCGCCGGACGAGGCTCCCGATATCGGACCGACCGGTCCGCGGACCCCCTATCCCGTCGACGATCCCGGCATCGACGAGCCGGCGGGGCCGGGCTCCGAGCCCGACTATCTGCCCGGCGGTCCGACGGACCCGGGCGTGCGGATGTAACCGTTCCGTCAGTGATCCCCATGCGATGCGCGTACATCGCGGGGGGCGTTGAGGATTTCGGAGAGGCTCGTCGCCACGTGACGGGCCTCTTCGTCCGTCAGGCGCAGCTGGAACGGCGGCAGCGGCCCCGCCTGGAGGGCCACGACGGCCTGACCCTTCTCGTCGGTTCCCACCTCGATGGCGGAGGAGGTGACTTCCAGCATGGCGATGTCCTCGTCGGCGAGGTCGTCCGGCGGATCGACCTCGTCCGGCTCGTCGATCGCGGTCAGCAGATGCCCGACCGCGCGCACGAGGGCACGGGCCGCACGGGCATCCATGACGACGGCCGTGGCCTGATCGTCCTTCTGGAACGAGAGCTGGATGTTCGCGCCTTCGAGGGAAACCGAGATGCCCGCCATGAACCGCCTGATTGCGTCGCCTAACTGCCTGGAGCCGAACTCATATATGCACGTCGCGGACCGAAAAACACGGGGTTCGCCACAGGGCTCGCATCGCGCGGCATGAGAGGGCGGTGCGTCGATCCGACAGGCAAGATCCAGCCGGATGCCTTGTTGCCGCCGCACAATGCGCCTACATGGATTTCAGCGGGCGTCAGTGAGCCGAACACAACGTGCCTCGCACGTCTCACGACCTGCTGATCCCGTCAAATGTAAAAGAGGACCGGCGCCGGGTGTCTCGAGCAGATACGCGTGTTTGGTCAACGAACGATACGAGGTTCTATTCGTGAATACCGGCACTGTTAAGTGGTTCAACGAAACCAAAGGCTACGGCTTCATTCAGCCCGATGACGGCGGCAAGGACGTGTTCGTTCACATCTCCGCCGTCGAGCGCGCGGGAATGCGCAATCTCATTGAAGGTCAGAAGGTCTCCTACGAGATCCAGACCGACAAGCGCAGCGGCAAGGACTCGGCTGGTAACCTCCAGGCGGCCTGACGCACCCGGCGCCAGCCCCG
>NZ_NKUG01000113.1 GCF_014845095.1 Methylobacterium bullatum
CGCGACGTCATCCGCAAGTTCGACGGGCTCGAGGACACGCTGGACGTCAGCAGCCTCGCCGCCAGCATGGATGACATGACCTTCAGGTCATACCGGGGCGGAACCGGCATCGTGATCACGTTCGAGGGTGACTCCGCCCCTTCGGACAAGATCATCCTGCTCGACGTCGCGTACCAATCACTGACCGAGGGCAACTTCCTGTTCTAGAAACGGCGCCTGCATCGAGCAGGACATCAGGCAATTGCCAGCCCATGGACCGAACCGGATCGCGCAGCCGGACCGGTTCATGGGCCTTGCCGTGAGGCGCCTCGCGGAACGGGCGCCCGCCCGTTCCAAACAACCTTCACCCCTCGCCCTCCCCCGCCAGCGACCATTCCAGCACGCGGGCGAGGTGGTCGTAGTCGCCGTAGGACTTGGCGAATTTCGGGTAGGGACGGGAGACGTAGGCCGCGTCGCCGGCCATGAAGCGGGCGACGAGGCCGCGGAAGCGTCGCTCGTGCTCCTCCACGATGGCGTCCAGGGTCCGCGGGTCGCCGCGCGGCGGCTTGACCGGGAGGGGGGTGAACGGGTTCCGCCCGCCGGTGGCGTGGACGTAGAGCAGGTCCGGCGTTTCCTCGCTGCGCGGAACGCCCTCGAAGGCGCCCGCCTTCAGCATCGCCGCCTCCAGGGTCAGCTGGGGCGAGAAGCCGGCGAAGACCTCCTTGTTGCTGGGCGGCTGGCCGGTCTTGAAATCGACGATGCAGGCGGTCCCGTCGCGGCGCTGCTCGATCCGGTCGGCCCGCCCGCGCAGGGTGAAGATCTCCTTGCCCATGGGCAGAGCCCACCTTCCCGACATCTCCGGCCGCACCCGCGTGAGGGCGGGACGACGCTCGGCCTCCCAGTCCAGGTATTCGGCGGCGATCCGGCCGTAGCGCGGCCACCACTCGGCATAGAGTTCGGGAAAGGTGTCGGCGATATCGGCGAATTCCGCCTGCGCCAGGGCATTCAGGCGTTCGGCGGCGTCCTCGGGCAATATCTCGGGATGGGCCTCGGCGAAGTCGCCGAGGATCGCGTGGATCAGCGTCCCCCGCTCGCTGGCACCGGGCCGCCCGGCGACGGGCTCCAGCGGATCGAGCCCGAGAACGTGGCGGGCGAAGATGACGTAGGGATCGCGCACCAGGGTCTCGACCTCGGTGACGCTCAAGGTCCGGGGAAACAGGGCCGGGTCGGGCTTCGGCTTCGGCTGGGTCAGGCGCGCCGGCACCGGGCCGGCACCTCGGTCGAGGGCGGCGACGTAGCCGCGGAAGCGCCGCCCCCTCTCGCGGGCGCGCTCCCAGCAGGCCTCGCCGGCAAAGGCCTGGAGCCGCTGGAGAAAGCGCGAGGGCACCGTCGGTGCGCCTTCGCGCTTGGCCGAGCGGGTGATGACGGCATCGTGGCAGCCGAGCGCCTGGACGAAATCATGGGCGGTCTGCCCGATCCGCCGCTCGGGGGGATTGAGGCCGATGCGTTCGCGCATGGGGCGGTTGAGGAAGGCGTCGGTCACCGTCTTCATCGGCCACACGCCCTCGTCGAGGCCGCCGAGCACGATGCGGTCGGCATCGAGCAACCGGGCTTCGAGGAGGCCGAGGATCCGCATGCGGGGATGGGGGCGTATCCCGCCGCAGGTCACCACCCGCTCGCGGGCGAGCGCGGTGAAGAAGGCCGGGTAATCGAGGGGCATTCCCGGCAACAGGCCCGGTTCCGACGTGGACAGGTCGTCGAACAGGGTGTCGAGGACACAGATCGCGTTGTCCTCCGGCGGCTCGTCCCCCTCGGCGGGCGCGATCAGCCGGTCGAAGACCGAGGCATGGCTGCGCCCCAGGGCGACGAGATCGACCCTGCCGCCCTCATCCGACCGGAGGAACCCGTCGAAAGCCTGTTCCAGGCGGTCGACGATCCGGGCCGCCAGATCCCAGTCGATGTCGGCGAGGCGGCGCTGGGCGCGGGGGATGCGTCCCTTCGCCGTCCGCCGGTCGGCGAGCACCCGGCGCAATCCGTCGAATCCG
Organism: Methylobacterium bullatum; assembly: GCF_014845095.1. Lineage (GTDB taxonomy): Bacteria > Pseudomonadota > Alphaproteobacteria > Rhizobiales > Beijerinckiaceae > Methylobacterium > Methylobacterium bullatum. The sequence goes on from NZ_NKUG01000113.1 coordinate 2,025, forward strand.
GGAGCCGGCGCCGGCCCGCGCAAGGCCCCGATCTCGAGGGCCGCCGCACCGCGCCGGACCTCGTCGCGCGTCATGCCGAGGCGAACCAGCGGATGGGCGAGGAGGGCGATCACCCGATGCGGCTGCAGGTCCGCCGCCATTTCGGCCGCCATGCGCGCCAGGCGCCCGGCCGGACTGACGGAGAGCGCCTCCCCGGCGGAATCCTCGGCGACGATCCCCCAGCGCGCGAGTTCGGCCGCCACCCGTCTGGCGAGGTTGCGGTCGGGGGTGACGAGGGCGGCCGTGGCGCCGGGCGTCTCGAGGGTCTCGCGCAGGGCGATGGCGGCGGCCAGGGCCTCCTCCCGCTCATCGGCGGCTTCGATCACCGCGATGCCCGCCATTCCGGTATCGGCGGTCTCGCGGCGCGCCTCGGGCGACAGCTCCGACCAGGCATCGGTGGTCTCGGCCGGGCGCAGAGCCTGCGACAGCAGCGCCGTCCGTGCCCGGTCCCGAGGCGCCGGCTCCCCCAGCGCCGTGATCGCTCCGCGACCGAGGGCGAGACAGCCGGGGCCGAGAAGGCGATGCAGGATGGCCTGGGGATGGCCGTGGGCGATCTCGCGATCCGCCCCCTCCCCCGTCTCGATGGCGTCCCAACCGGCCTCGTCGAGGTCGGTATCGAGGCCCGGCAGCACCACCGCCCCCCTCGGCAGGGTGGCGACGGCCGCGATGAGCTTTGCGGTCGCGGGCACCGACCCGGTGGAACCGGCGATGATGACCGGGTCGCCGGGCTTGTCACGCATCAGCCGCGTCGCCTCCGCGAGGATGAGCGTGCGCGAGCGCGCCACCGGATCGCTCAAGGCGCGGTCATGCAGGATCTTGGGCCAGTTCTCGGCGGCGATGCGCACGAAATCGAGGGTGAGGCCGAAATAATGCGAGTACTCGGCCTCCACCGCGCTGGCGATCTCGGTCCAGGCCACGCCCTCCACGGTGAGGGCGTCCATCAGCTTCTCGAGATCGGAGGCGAGGTAGACGGCGTCCGCCGGCGAGGAGGGAACGAGGAAGGGCACGTCGTCGCCCATGGGGAGGAGCTTGCGGTCGACGGTCTCGGCCCAGGCCTGGACGAGGCGGGCGAGGATCAGCCGGCGCTCCAGGGGCGGCATCGCCGGGGCGAGCTGGTCGGAGCCGTTCTCGATGAGCGGATTGGCGGCGACGTCGAGTTCGGCCTCATCCGCTTCGCCCAGCGGGATCAGGCGCGGCAGGAGCGCGCTGCCGAGCCGCTCGGCCAGGATCGCGGACAGGGCCCGCGTCGCGCGCCGCGTCGGCAGATAGAGGGTGACGCTGGCCAGGGCGAAGGGATCACCGGCGACGTTCCCGACGAGATGGCCGGAGATCAGCGCGTCGGCGAGGGTCGGCAGGAACGAGGCGCCGGGGGGGATCGTGAAGACGCGGGACTCCGTCATGTCGTCGTTCCGATCCTGCCCCTTCACTGCACCTGCGCGCTCGCCTTCACCCGCGCTTCGGCGGCCTCGATCGCCTCCGGGGTGCCGACGTGGAGCCATTGGCCGTCGAGGCGCAGGCCGAACAGGCGTTCCCGCTCGATGGCGCGGTCGAACAGCAGGTTGAGCGAGAACGCCCCCTCCGGCGTGCCGGCGAAGAGTTCGGGCTTGAGGATGGCGACACCGGCATAGATGAAGGGCGCGACCTCACGCTCGCCGCGACGCTGGAGGGCGCCACCGGCATTCATCACGAAATCCCCCTTGCCCTCGTAGCCGAGGCTCGTCGCCGTGGGTGCGACGAGGAGCAGAATGTCCATCCGCTCCGGCTCCCAGGTGTCGATGAGCCGGCCGAGATTGGGCTGAGGCCCTTCGAGCCAGAACGAATCCGAGTTGAGGACGACGAAGGGGTCCGTGCCCAGAAGCGGCAGGGCCTTCTTCACGCCGCCTCCGGTCTCGAGGAGGGCGTCGCGCTCGTCGGAGATCCGGATCGCCGGCGCCGTGCTGCGACGTGCCAGATGACCTTCGAGCAGGTCGGCGAGGTAATGGACGTTGACCACCGCCTCCCCGATCCCGGCCTCCGCCGCCCTGTCGAGGGCATGGTCGAGCAGGGCGCGGCCGGCCACTTCCACAAGGGGTTTGGGCACGGTCGCCGTGATCGGCCGCATGCGTTTGCCGAGGCCCGCCGCGAGGACGAAGGCGCGTTGGATGGCGGATACGGGGCTGTCGGACATTCCGTCGGCGTCTCGGGGGCGAGGGCTATGGCATCGGGTGCGGCGGCATCGTGGGGAACTCGCTCCTCGGGTCAAGCCCGAAAGCGCGGCCCCGCAGGGCAATCGCTCCACGCGCTCGCCCTGGCTTTCTCGCTGGCCTCGGTCACCGGCGCCCGCCTCCACGGGCTCAGGCCTCGCCCTCCTCCGCCGGCTCCTTGGCCACGAGATGGGGCAGATGCTCTTCGTGCCACAGGCGAATGCGGGTGAGCGCCGGATGGGCGAGGTTGCGGGCGAGATAGCCCTCGATCCGGGGCAGATGCGCGAGATAGGCCGGCTTGCCGTCCCGCTTGTCGAGCCGGGCGAAGATGCCGAGGATCTTGGTGGCGCGCTGGGCGGCCATCACCGCATAGGCCCGCGCGAAGCCCTGCATGTCGAAATCCGGCTCGCGACTGCGCCGTTCACGCACGTAGAGGCCGAGCAGGCGCAGTTCGAATTCGGCCGTGGCATCGACCCGGGCATCCTGCAGCAGGGAGGCGAGATCGTAGGCGGGGTGGCCGAGCACCGCGTCCTGGAAATCGATGACGCCGATGCGCTCCAGCCCTTCGCGTTCGGGCATCCAGATCAGGTTCGGCGAATGATAGTCGCGCAGGGTCCAGGTCGGACGTTCCGGCTCGACGCCGCGCAGCACCTCGGCCCAGAGCGCCACGAATTCGGAGCGGGCGGGTGCGGGCAGGGAGGTCCCGAGTACCGACGGGCAGTACCAATCCGGCAGGAGCTCGGTCTCGAACAGCAGCGCTTCGAGATCGTAGGGCGGCAGGACGTGGTCGACCCCATCGGCGACGGGGAGAACCCCGGGGAGCTCGGTGGCATGGAGCTTGGCCAGGAGGCGCACCGCCTCGGCATAGCGCTCGGGGCGCGGGCCATTGGCATCCACCACGGGTTCCGAGCCCAGATCCTCGATGATGAGCAGGCCTTCGTCGAGATCTTCGCCGTAGATGCGGGGTGCCGAGAAGCCGAGGGCGCGAAGACCACGGTCGACGCCGACGAAGGCGTGGACGCTCTCGGCCAGCTTGACGATGGCGCTGTAGGGCTTGCCGTTGCGCACCGGCGGCCCGTCCGGCCGCGCCGGGGAGATCATCAGCACGGCCCTGGTCCCGTCCGGTTTTACCAGACGCTCGTAGGCGCGCGAGGACGCATCGCCCTGCATGAGGATGCGCTCCGCCTCGTCCCAACCGCTGCGGTCGAGCAGGGCCCGCAGGGCGCGGGCGCGCTGCATGCGGGCGCGCATGCCGCCCTGGCCGTCGATGCGGGCAAAGCGCGAGCCCTCACCGAATTCCGGCCGCAGCGACAGGTCGACGGACAGGATAGGCCCATCACGCAAGCCGAGGCGCTCGGGCCATTCCACCAGGGTGATCGCGGTCTCGGTCATCTCGTCGAAGCCGAGTTCCACCAGCTCGTCCGGCCCGCGCAGGCGGTACAGGTCGGCATGGACGATCTGCCGGCCGTTCTTGCCTTCGTAGGGCTGGATCAGGGTGAAGGTCGGGCTCGGGACTTCGAGCTCAGGCTCGCCCGTGAGTTCGCGGATCAGCGCCCGCGCAAGGGTGGTCTTACCGCCGCCGAGTCCGCCGGACAGGGCGACGATGTCGCCCGGCAGCAGGAACTCCGCGAGAAAGCGGCCGAGATCCTCCGTGGCGCCCTCGTCGGGAAGGACGAAGGCCCAGGCGGCTTTGGTCTCGCGCCGGGGCTCGCCCGAACCGTCCTCACTCACCGCCACATCCTCCGTCCGCGCCAAGCAGGTTTCGCAAAAGTGGTCACCGGTTTTGCGTCCCAAAACCTGCGATACTTCAATGGCCTAAGCAAGGTGAAGCGTTAGCTCGACAACGCGAACCTGCTTAGCCGCGCTGCGGCCTCGAAGCCCGGCCACGCAATGGCCGAGACGTGAGGCGCGCCGCTCATCTTACGCAAGCATCCTTAATTAAAATCGCCACTCACCCTAAGGGCTGACGCATGTGCGGGCCAGCGGCGCGAGCGGGCCGACCTCGTTTTCACCGGGGATGGATCAGGGTCGATGAGGTCGCGGGAAGAAGTCTGGATGCTTCCAACGCCGGAATGGGCCTGACGTCCGGCTTAAGCCCCGCGGCGGACATTTCGTCGACGTGGCCTCGATGCACGTCGATCGGCGGCGTCATTCCGCCGCCGCGCGTTTCGGCTCCGCGACGTTGACGGGAAACGTGCAGGTCACGCGGGTGCCGCTCCCCGGCTTTGATGCGAGTTCCACCCGGCCGCCATGGAGCTCCACGAACGAGCGCACGATGGAGAGGCCGAGGCCGACGCCGCGATGGCGGGTTCCGAGGGTGCGGCTCTCGAAACGGTCGAACACCCGCGCGGCGACGTCTTCCGGCATGCCACGGCCCTCGTCGCGGACGGTCAGGGTGAGCTCCGTCTCCGTCCGGTGGGCCGTGACGCGAACCACCTGACCGGGTGACGAGAAGCCCACGGCGTTGGAGAGGAGGTTGAACAGGATCTGCCGCACGCGCTTTCCGTCGGCGACGAAACTGCCGATATCGGCGGGCATGTCGAGATCGAGGCCGATGGCGGATTCGGCCAGACGGTCCTCCAGGCCGCGGGCGGCCGCCTCCACCGTCGCCCGGACGTCGATGACCTCGCGGGCGAGTTCGAGGGAACCGGCATCGATCGAGGCGAGATCGAGAATGTCGTTGATCATCACGAGGAGCGCCCCCGAGGAGCGCATGATGTGATCGGAATATTCGCGCTGGCGCTCGTTGAGCGCGCCCACGGTCTCGTCGCCGAGAAGCTGGGTGAAGCCGATGATGTTGGTCAGCGGCGAGCGCAGTTCGTAGGAGACGTGGTGGACGAAGGTGTCGCGCAGCTGCGAAGCCCGTTCCAGGGCGTCGTTCTTGTCGGTCAGCGCCCGCTCCACGTTCACGCTGGCGGTGACGTCGATGAGGGTGAGCAGCGTCGCCCCCTCCGGCAGGGGCTGTGCGGCGCAGTCGAGCACCGTGCCGTCCACGATTTCCAGGCGGCAGGTGAGGCCGGCCCGGCTTTCCAGTCCGGTGATGGCGCCACGGATATCGAGCCAGGGCTCCTCGTCCGGCGACAACTTGCGGCAGACATCGATCACCGCATCGACGCGCGGACGCTCGCCGAGGGTCTCCTGCTCCAGGCGCCACAATGTCGAGAAGGCACGATTGGCGAAAGTCAGGCGGCCATCGGCGCCGAACACCGCCACCGGTTCCTTGAGCGTGTCCAGGGTCTCGGCCTGCACCCGCATCAGGGCATTGTAGCGGGATTCGAGCTTCACGTTCTCGGAGACGTCGTCGAACAGGTAGGTCAGGCCGCCCTGGGGATTGGGATCGGCGACCACACGCAGCGAGCGTCCATCGGGCGGATGCCACCAGGTTTCGCTGGCCTCCACGGCGCGGTAGGCGGCGAGCACGTCGGATTTCCACGCCTTGAAGTCGGCCTGTTCGGGAAGCTTCCGGGCGGCGCGCAGATGATCGAGGATCTCGCCGTCCAGGGGGCCGGAATCGAGGAAGGCCTGATCGAGGCTCCAGAGCTGGCGATAGGCGGCATTGTGGAAGATCAGCCGCTGGCGCGCGTCGAACATCGCCACGGCGGTGGGAAGCTGGTCGAGGGTGCGGACGTTGGCGTCCATCTGGCGCTGCAGGTCGGCGCGGACGCTCTCGAGTTCCGAGACGTCCACGGCGATGCCCACGCGGCCCGAATCGATGACGGCCTCGGTGACGTCGAGGATGCGCCGGCCGCCGGCCACCACCGCCGACAGGCGCTTTGCCGCCCTGCCCCCGGATGCCGTCCGGTCGCCATCGCTGCGGGCGATGAGGTCCCGCGCCTGACGGTCCAGGAGTTCGATCCCGCCGGCGATGGCCGTCTCGCGGCTTCCGGCTTCGACGGCGGCGACATAGGCCGTGTTGACCCAGGCCAGGCTGCCATCGCGGTTCCGGCGCCAGACCGGCTGGGGAATTGCGTCGAGGAGGCTCGCGAGGGCGGACAAGCCGCGCTTGGTCTCGTCGAGGGTCTCGCGCAATTCGGCGAGTTCGCGATGTTCCTCGGTGGTCTCGCGCAGGCGCAGCAGCGCCCGGCCGGCCAGGGGCTGCCCGTGCGCGTCGATGATCCGCCCCGATTGCGCCCGCACCGTCATCCGGAACCCGGCGCCGCGTTCGCGCAACGCATCGAGGGAGGCTTCGATCGCGCCCGCATCCGCCGGCACAAGCCAGGTTCCGAAAGCGAGGATGAGCCCGGCCGGGCCGGGCTTCACGCGGTTGCCGTCGAAGGCGAGGGTGAGGTCGCCTTCGATGATGGCCTCGCCGCGCCCCGACCATGTGACGATGACCTGCCGTTCGGAGCTGAGCAGCATCTCGGCCCGGTCCTCGGAGCCGCGCAGGGTATCCAGGTCGGCGATGAGGGCGCGCTCGCGCCGCGTCCACCGCCCGCGCTCGCGCAGATGCAGCAGGGACAGGATCGTCGCGAAAACCGTGAGACCGATGAGGATCGCGAGGCCGGTGGCATTGTGCATGTGCAGCGGCAGCCCGAAGCCCCACGATGATTGCTCGCCGGCATAGCCGGAGCCGAGCGTCGACGCACTCGGCACGGGCGCGGGCGCTCCATCGGCGGAGGCCGCCGCGGCCTGTCTCATCATCGCGATGCCCGTCGCGAAACCGACCGCGACAGAGACGACGGCAGCGGCGACACGCCCGTACAGGCGTGCCGTTTCATCGACCCTCATGACACGTACCGCCCCTACGAATCGTCGCTGAGGCGCAACTGCGCCCTACCCGCGACACGCCTCGAAAGGCGGCTGCGAGGTTACCTCCACATGAGGAATCACCCCACACTAGCGCGAGCCGGAATCCTGCCGGAAGAGGGTTAAGCTTAAGTTCACCATGTTGCCGACCGGTTGCCCGGACATCGGCGCAGAAAGGACACACTCGCGGCACCGCCTCGGCGCGGCGAGTGTGACGAAAAAGGCCCGGCGAGACGCCGGGCCTTTCTCACTCCGTATTCGCGGGCCGGCGAAAGTCGCCTTCCGCCCGTCCGATCAGTAGCGGTAATGGTCCGGCTTGAAGGGGCCGTTCTCGGAGACGCCGATATAGGCGGCCTGATCGGGACGGAGCTTCGAGAGCTTCACGCCGATCTTCTCGAGATGGAGCATCGCCACCTTCTCGTCGAGGGCCTTGGGCAGGGTGTAGACTTGGCGTTCGTACTTGCCCGGGTTGGTCCAGAGCTCGATCTGGGCGAGCGTCTGGTTGGTGAACGAGGCCGACATCACGAAGGACGGATGGCCGGTGGCGTTGCCGAGATTCACCAGGCGTCCCTCCGACAGGAGGATGATGCGGTGGCCGTCGGGGAAGGTGATCTCGTCCACCTGCGGCTTGATGTTCGACCACTGCATGTTCTTCAGGCCGGCGACCTGAATCTCGTTGTCGAAATGGCCGATGTTGCAGACGATGGCCCGGTCCTTCATCGCCCGCATGTGGTCGAGGGTGATGATGTCCTTGTTTCCCGTGGCGGTGACGAAGATGTCGGCGCGGGGCGCGGCATCTTCCATCGTCACGACCTCGTAGCCTTCCATGGCGGCCTGGAGGGCGCAGATCGGATCGACCTCGGAGACCAGCACGCGGCAGCCGGCATGGCGCAGCGACGAGGCCGAGCCCTTGCCGACATCGCCGAAGCCGGCGACCATGGCGACCTTGCCGGCCATCATCACGTCGGTGCCGCGGCGGATGCCGTCCACCAGGGACTCGCGGCAGCCGTAGAGGTTGTCGAACTTCGACTTGGTGACGGCGTCGTTCACGTTGATCGCCGGGAAGAGCAGCTTGCCTTCCTTGGCGAGATTGTAGAGGCGGTGCACGCCCGTTGTGGTCTCTTCCGAGACGCCCTTGATCGAATCGGCGAGGCCGGCGAACCAGCCCTTCGGCTTCTCGGCGAGCTTCTTCTTCAGGAGGGCGAAGAAGATCTCCTCTTCTTCCGACTCGGGCTTGTCGAGGAAGGCGGTGTCGCCGTTCTCGGCGCGGAGACCCAGATGGACGAACATCGTGGCGTCGCCGCCATCGTCGAGGATCATGTTCGGCATCGAGCCGTCATGCCAGTCGAACAGCTTGGAGGTGTAGTCCCAGTACTCGGTGAGCGTCTCGCCCTTGATGGCGAAGACCGGGATGCCGGCGGCGGCGATGGCGGCGGCGGCATGGTCCTGCGTCGAGTAGATGTTGCACGAGACCCAGCGGATGTCGGCGCCGAGCGCCTTCAGGGTCTCGATCAGCACGGCCGTCTGGATCGTCATGTGCAGCGAGCCGGCGATCTTCGCGCCCTTCAGGGGCTGCGACGGACCGTATTCCTCGCGGGTGGCCATCAGGCCCGGCATCTCGGTCTCGGCGATCGAAATTTCCTTGCGGCCGTAATCGGCCAGACCGATGTCCTTGACGATGTAATCCTGGGCCATGGGGTCGCTTCTCCGTCTCTCGCTTCGTTGTGGCGAGGCCTATAGCAGGCGAACCGGCGCGAAGCAATCAAGACATAAAGATGTCTTTATACGTGTTCCAGGCTGCACCGGTTTGGGATTGGGTTCGCGGGACAGGAAGGAAAGAGCGGATGGGACGCTTCACCGACGAGATGCGCGCACGCCTGCCGGCCGGCTTCACGCTGCCGCCGGAGATCGCCTCCCTGTTCGACTGGATCGAGGAGCGGGGCTTTCTGCACGAAAGCCAACGCGTGCCCGGCGACAGGTTCGGGACGCTTCAGCCGCTGGAACCGCCCTACCGGGGCGCGGTCGTTCTGTTCCGGGTCGAGCGGGAGGACGAGGCCCGCTCCTATGCCGAGGGCTGGTTCGGAAACCCGGACACTGCCGCGCGCCTGATCCCCTTCGCCCGGACGGGTGCGGACGGTTCCTACGCGGCCTTCTGGCTCGATGACGAAGGATGTCAGCGCATCGTCCATCTCGGATCCGAGGGCGACGGCCTCTGCGTGCTCGGACGGACGCCCCTCGATTTCCTGCGGCTCCTGGCCATCGGGCACAACGAGTTGGGGACCGGGCTCGCGCATCCCGACGCGGAGCCGGAGGACGAACCGGATTACGAGATGGAGGTGGACAACCCGCCCTTCCGGGATTGGCTGACGACGACCTACGGCGTGACGATCCCCAGAACGGTCTCGGAGATCGTACCGGCGCCGCCGGACAGTTTCGCCAAGGCGAGCGACGACCCGTTCTGGCAATGGGTTCGCCGGCTGCAGGAAGCCAGGGACGGGGCCGTTCCACCCGGTCCCTGACCCGCCCCCAAAGTCATTTCCGATGACCTGCCCGGCATCTGGCCGCCCGACGAGACCGTCCTCGGTGCGCTCAAGCGGTCGATGAGCCTCAGCCCTCGTCCCGCAACTGCCGCCGGATGATCTTGCCCGAGGTCGTCATCGGCAGGGACTCGCGAAACGCGATCTCGCGCGGATATTCGTGCGCGGAGAGGCGCGAGCGGACGAAGGCCTTGATCTCGTCGGCCAGGGCGTCGCTCGCGACAACCCCTTCCCGTAGGACCACGAAGGCCTTGACGATCTCGGTGCGGAGCGGGTCCGGCTTGCCCACCGCCGCCGCGGAGGCGACCGCCGGATGGCGCAGGAGGCAATCCTCGATCTCCACCGGGCCGATGCGGTAGGCCGCCGAGGTGATGAGGTCGTCCTCGCGGCCGATGAAATGGACGTAGCCGTCGGCATCCCGCCGGGCGGTGTCCCCGGTGAGCATCCACTCCCCGCGAAACTTGGCGGCGGTGGCCTCGGGCTGGTTCCAGTAGCCGAGGAACATCACCGGGTCGGGCCGGGCGACGCAGATCTCGCCGGGCTCGTCCACCGCCGCCTCGTTGCCGTCGACGCGCTGGATCATGACCCGGTGGCCGGGCACCGGCCGGCCGGTGGAGCCGGCGCGCGCGATCCCCGCCGCCTTGCAGGAGGCGAGGACGAGGTTGCACTCGGTCTGGCCGTAGGCCTCCCCGATGGTGAGGCCGAGTTCGCCGCGGACCCATTCGAAGGTTTCGGGCCCCAGGGCCTCGCCGGCCGAGGCGATGTTGCGCAGGCGTGAGAGGTCGAACCGCCCGCGCGGGTCGGGCACGCCGCGCAGCATCCGGAGGGCGGTGGGTGGCAGGAAGGTCGTGGTGATGCCGAGTTCGGCGATGAGCGCCAGGGCCGTCTCCGGCGCGAACCGCGCGGTGGCCCGCGCCACCACCGGCACGCCGTGATGCAGGCTCGGCAAGACCGCGTTGAGGAGCCCGCCCGCCCAGGC
>NZ_NKUG01000114.1 GCF_014845095.1 Methylobacterium bullatum
CGGATGGGTTTTTGGGACAGGGAGCGAAGCACACGTCAAACCTGGGATGCCGTTCATACAAGAAAGCATCGTTCACGCACTTTTTTCCCTGGAGGAGCAATCTTAGTCCTCAGGATCATGAAAAATGTCGGGAAAATCATCGTCGTTCTCCGCCCATTCATCATTGAGGTCGCCAATTTCTACGTCTCCATAATCGCCCCCGACCTCTTCAGCGTAATCTTTGCTACGCATATCATCAGTGCTTGGCGGCTTTATTCTTCCCGGAAGAATTTTTAATCCCTCCTTTTTTGCGCGAGCAAGCAAACGCCATGTTATTCCAGGCAAATTTATCGGTCTATTTGTCTCATTCTCATCGAAAAACCTAATTCCCAAATCTTTGAGGACTAAAAAATAAGGGCTATTATTGAGTATAACCTCAGCGTTACCTTGAAGCCATCCTGCAGCTGCGCATTCGAAACGTAACAACCAGTTTTCTTCGAACATATTTCCGGTAGACATTTCTTGTGCCCATAAGCTGGTTGAAAAATCACTCTCGATCAAATTGATTTGATGAGCATACAAAGTAAGAACGTTACAGACGGAGTTTTCTATCAACGATAATTTTTCTGATGTAGAATTGGACAATTTCAGTTTTAAGCTGATCGCAAGCCACAGAGCCCACGAAATTTCGTAATGATACTCGTGTTCAAAGCCATTTTTTATAGTGTTTTCAATAAAAATTCGTACTGATTCAGAAATTGGATACCCAATTGCAGCGTAGGTGCAGATCAATTTTGAAACTAGATCATAAGAATTTGGATAGTCTCTCGCGATCCTAATAAGATATGCTTCATAAGTTGGCCATGCTTCTTCTTTGATTAAAATCCGAGTTGTCAGCTTTAGTGCGTATATAACAATGCTTTCCTCCGGATTACTGATTGCAATATCGAGTACAGAGGAAAAAAATGAAATAACATCGCTAGTTTGTCGCTTACTGTTTCCCGATATTCGATATTGACGGACCTTATGTGGCCAAGTTTCTTCGTTATACTCCGACGCTGATTTTATGGCGGTTTTTTGCGGGTTTATGCCCAATTCATATGAACGCAATCCGGCGCGAATGATCGACAACGCCGACTCAGCATCGGAGCGCGCTTCGAAGCAGTAAAACATATCATCGATGTATCTATATCCAGATTTTATTTTTTCTGCTGTATTTTGCCTGATTTCCTTATCAACTGAAGCAAGTATGACCTCTGATATTATCCGTGAAGTATCAGGTCCTACTGGCAACCCAATAGTTTGCCCATCCTGACATTGTCTTACTAGATAATCAATTTCGTTACCGAAGCAGATAGCATCATCTCGCTTTCTGCGAATCTTGGCGACAGCTTTGCCATGAAGTGCCCATGGAATCGAATGGGTGTAGATATTATGGTAGAATGAAGAAACGTCAGTCTCAAGTATGTGACTGTATGGAGCATATGCTTTAATGCGAGTCTCAGCCAAGGATGATATCGGCGGAAGAGGAACAGCACGGTAGCCGTGCACATCTATCTCAGCTTTTGTTATAGAGTAGTCTGATTCATTTATAGCTTCGAATATTTTGTTCCAATGAACCGAAATGAATCTGCAAAGATAGTATTGATTGATGGGGTTGACGATTTGCAGCATTCTTCGCGAATGCCCGCGACGGGCCATATTAAATTTGGAAGCGTGCGAGCTTGGCGGATGTCTATCGCGCTCTCGATTTGTAAGCAGCGCATCCATTACAGTAAATTTTGCTTCAATCTTCGCAGACTTTGTAGCTATGCCTTTAGTCTTGAAGGGTGGGGGTAGCTCTTTTGGAAAATACCCTAATCCAAGCAAAGCTTTTGTACGCTGAGTTTTGTTCGGCTTCATATTTCAGGCTCAAATAAAAGTGAAGTCGTTTTGTGAGAGGCAGAAGTGAAGCGTAATGATCACCCATCAAAAAACTCTTCATCTAATTTCTTGATCGTCAATGTCTCCTCGACCCGGCACCCGACGCTATGCCGTATCATCAAGCGAGCAAGTTGCTGACCGTCGATAAGCACGATGCGCTTGCTCAGCATTTCTGCCGTCTCTCGCCCTGCGGAAGAGAATGAAGAGGTGGTCACGAAAAGCCCCTTCGTTGCCTTAAATCGATCAAGGCTGCCGAAGAAATCGCGGATGGCCGAGGCGCCGACGTTGTTGTCGGCCGCGTAACGCTTCGCCTGAACGTAGATGCGGTCGAGCCCCAAGGGGTCCTGGTCGATCACGCCATCCACGCCCCCGTCGCCAGACTTGCCAACGAGTGCACGGTCGAGGTCATTGATGGAGCCACCGTAGCCCATTGCGATCAGCAGGCGGACAACAAGGCTTTCGAAAAAGGCGGGCGTGCCTGTCATCACTCGCTGGAGCAGTTCACTTGCCAGTGTCGCCTCAAGCTGGCGACCGGCGGCACGCATTATCTCGTCAGGTGTAAAGTCGGCCGTTGTGCCGTTCGACCCAGCCGCGCCTTCAACCTGCTCGTCGGGGCCGTCCTGTGCAGAGCGGAACGACTGAAACTCTGGGAAACGCGTAAGGTACTTGACGTCAATGCGATCGGGCGGCTGAGCCAGGACCTCGCGCCCACGTGCGGTGATCCGGAAGTGTGCCCTACGAGTGAGTTCGACGAGTCCAGCCTTGCCCAGGTAGCTCTTGGCCCAATGGACGCGATTGGCGAAGGTGGTCTGGCGGCCGGATGGCAGGAGGTGCGAGCGCTCCTCGGGGTTGAGATGGAAGCTGTCCGTGAGACGCTCGACAACGTCCCCAATTCTTACCTCGCCTGCTGCTGCCTCTCGCAAAACCGGCAGCATCAAAGTTTGAAAATCGGGAATTGCCATCTGGATGGGCTCGCGATCTGGGAAGTTTTTTGGCGGGTTACGTTGCGTCAATTATAGGCCGCGTCGAGGTAAAAAGATCAGCATTCATGCTGCCCTGATTCTGATCCAGCCAGCCTTTTGAGCGCGCGAAGTCTGGCATCAGCTTCGCCATGTACATCCAGAAGTCCGGCCCGTGCGACCGGACCGACAGGTGAGCCAACTCGTGGACAACGACGTATTCCAGTACCGCCTTCGGGGCGAACACAAGTGTCCAGTTGATCAGGATCGAACCGGCCGGACCACAAGCGCCCCAGCCGGTCTTCATGTCAGCAACCCGAATTGAGCGCGGTTTCAGACCGAATCGGCGGCCATAGGAGGACGCAATCTCCAGTACGTCGCGTCGCACTCGCCGCTTCAGCCATAGCTTGATCTCGCTGGAAACGACGGCGTCCTGATCCTCTTCACCCACCCAGGACGGTAGGTCTACGAGGAAGCCGTTGCGGTAGCTGATTTCGATGTGCGGCCCGCCATGGCGGTGCACCGTCAGCCGAGCCATCCGGCCGCGATAGGGAATCTTCGAGCCCGTCATAAACCTGAGTACGACGGCACGCTTGGCGGTAGTGGTCTCAAGTTCGCGCAGTGCATTGAACAGCCACTGCCTTTTGCGGGTCAGGAAGGCGTCGATCTCGGCTTCGTCGTCGCTCGTCAGGGCCACCACTTCGACATGGCCGGGCGTGACCGTGATCCGACGTTCCGAGGCGGTGGAAGATCGCCGGAGGTCATAGGTGATCTCGGTCTGGCCAATGCGGACGATGCCCATCAGCGCGCCTCGGCATAGGCGTCAACGGCATAGTCTTCGATCTCATCACGGACGGCGTTGGCGTCGTCGAGGTCGAGTAGACGCAGCACCTTGCGGACCTCCCGGCGAAGCTCCCTCTTGTACCCGTCCATAAAGAACCACGACGGCTGGCTGGCCTGCGCCCTGGCGTAGAGACCGCCGACCTCGATGGCGACCCCTTGGAGCGTGACGCCGTTCGCATCCGGCGCGTGCGGCTCGATGATCCGAAGGATCGCGAAGGCGCGCTCATCCATGCCAAGTTCGTCGTGGGCACCCGCCTCTGTCTCAATGCCGCCGGTCAGGTCCTCCAGGTCCTTGAGCCCTTCGGCGGCGGCGATCTGCCCTCCCTCGAAGCGGCGGATGATCTCCATCACCCGCTCGGAGAAACGACTATATTGGGCCGGGTTCTTATCGACCAATTCGCGGGTCACGCGCTTCAGTTCGGCGGCCTTTCGAACGAACGCTTCGTGAAGCGCCTCCTCCGACTTCTCCTCGGTTTGAAAATCGTCCTTGAAGTTCGGATCGGTGATGTTGCGAAGGCGGACGGTCGTGATCAGGCCGGTGGCGCGGACGTGCTCTTCCAGCATATGCCTGATCTTGCCAGAGTAGGTCAGGTGATCGAGGCTCTCGTCCTTGGTGATCGTCTGCTGGGCCAGTTGGAGGAAGATGGCGGTCCACTTGAAATCTTCGGTGAAATCGAGGATCGCCGGATCGGGTGACAGGTCTGCGTAGGTTCGCACAAAGTAGCGGCCGAGCCGCTGAAGCTCGAACCAGTCGTCCTCGCGGCCATCGAAGACCAGCTTCTCGACGGCGTAGGCGGCGGCCTTCTCATCCATGCCGTCGAGGCCCATCAGCCGCTTCTGGCGCCTGAAGCGGGCATGGGTCTCGCGCAGATCACGACGCAGGAGATCGAGATCGCGCAGGGCGTTCTGGACGTCTTCGGCACGATAAGAGGACAGGGCGTCGTCGAGGTGCTGGGTGACGCCGATGTAGTCCACGATCCGACCATGCGGCTTGCCGATGGTCGTCCCGTCCGGTCGCCTGATCGAACAGGTTCGGTTCGTCCGCGCGATGGCCTGAAGCAGGCCGTGCTCGCGCAGCGGCTTGTCGAGATACATGACGTGCTCGTTCGGTGCGTCGAAGCCGGTGAGCAGCTTGTCGCAGACGATCAGGAAGCTCGGTTCGTCGGTGCCGCCCTTGAACGCCTTTTTGGCGGCCTTCTCGCCATCGTCGTCGAGGAAGTGGACGTTCAACTGCTGACGCACGCTGTCGATCGCCGGGTCTTCGGATGGGGAGCCGTCCGTTTGTGCCTTGGAGAATACGCAGGCGATCATGCGCTCGGCCTTCGCCGAAGCGTCCGCCTCGGCGCGTCCGTCCTTCGCTAGATCGGCGGCGATCACCTCGGCCAAGGCAGCGCGGTATAGAATGATCGCCTCGCGGTCGATGGCGACGATCTGGGCCTTGAAGCCGTCCGGGCGACAGGTCTGCTTAAAGTGCTCCCAGATGTCGCGGGCAATTAGGCGAATACGCTCGGGGTGCTTGGCGATCAGGGCGAGGCTGACGCCATTCTGCTTCAGTTTTTCGCGCTTTTCGTCGGGCAGATCGACGAACCAGCGGTCGAACAGGATGTCGATTTCGGTCTCGTTGATCGACCATTCGGTATTCCGGCCCTCATAGAGGATCGGCACGGTGGCGCCGTCCTGCACCGCGTCGTCGATGCCGTATTTGTCGAGGTAGGTCTCGCCCGGCTCGCTGAAGCGGGCATAGGTGTCCTTGTCGGCCTTCTTGATCGGCGTGCCGGTGAAGCCGAAGAAGCGGGCATCGGGGAGCGTCGCGGACAAGAAAGCGCCGAGGTCCTTCTCCTGCGTGCGGTGGCACTCGTCCACCAGCACGATCCAGTCTCCCGAGTTCGGGATCGGCTCCTTGGAGCCTTGGAACTTGAAGATGGTCGCGAGCAGGATTTGGCCCGAGCCGCCGCGCGCCACGGTTTCGCGCAGTTCGCCGACTGAGGCGGCCTGCTTCGGGTTGGGCAGGCCGCAGGCGACGAATGTCTTGGAAATCTGATCGTCCAGATCGATCCGGTCGGTCAGGACGAGGATGTTGGGGTTCTGGAGGCTTAGCGCGTCAAGCGTCAGGTGGGTCTTCAGCTTTAGCGCGAGGAACACCATCGTCAGGCTCTTGCCGGAACCTTGGGTGTGCCAGATCAGGCCCTTCTTCTTGGTCCCCTCGGCGACCCGGTTTACGGCCTTGTTGACGGCTCGGAACTGCTGATAGCGGCAGACCTTCTTGATCCGCCTCCCGCTGTCGGGATCGGTCTCGAAGACGATGAAATGCGCCAACAGGTCCAGCAGCCGCGACGGCTCCAGCAGGCACCAAAGGTCTTTGGTCAGGTCGTCGCCGAACACGTCGCGGGAGCGAGGCCACGGATCGGGCCACGGGGCATAGAACTTCGACGGGGCAGCGGTCGCGCCATACAGCGTCGCCATGCCGTCCGTGACGATGCTGAAGGCGTTGGGATAGAACAGGCGCGGGATGTCGCGTTCATATTGCTTGATCTGCTCGAACGCCTGACCAGAGCGATCCGCAGCCTTCAGCGGGCATTTGGCCTCGATCACGACCAGCGGGATGCCGTTCACAAACACAACGATATCGGCGATGCGCGACCTTTGCGCCTCGACCCTGACCTGACGCACGACGTGGTAACGGTTCCGATCGGGACGCTTGAAGTCGATCAGCGCGACCGGCCTATCCTTGGCCTCGCCCTTCAGCCGCCGGGAATAGGCGCCACGCAGGCGCCGCTGCCATTCCTCGTTGTCCGAGAGGGTGGAGAGGTCGTTGTAAATTGCCTCCGCGTCTTCGGTGCCCAGCCCTGCGTTCAGAGCCTGAAGAGCCTCGATCAGGACCGGCTTGAGCAGGACGCGGTTCGCCTCCTGCCGCATCGCCATAGCCGCCTCGGGTTGAAGCGCGGCGTAGCCCATGGCCGTCAGGGCATCGAGCGCGGGCTGCTCGGCGAGGCGGTACTCGCTCATTTTGCAGGGACCCGCGTCTTCTCACCCCGACCGACTGGGATCAGGTTTTTCTCCCGCATCCACGGGAGGGCGGCTCGCCACTTCTCCTCAGGGACCTGCCGCTTCGAATCGGTCCAATCATTCAAAACCCCATCGACAATCTCGTCGTCGCTGGGCTGGCGACCGTCGATAAGAAAGTCGTTCCAGACCGCATAGAGAGTTGCAACGATCTCGCATTGCTGGGTCTTCAACGGACGAAGGAGGTCAATTAGCTCCTGAACCTCGGATCGGCGCTCACCAAAGTACCGATCGAAATAGCGTGCGTGACCGCCGCTTGCTTCCAGCGGCGCGTAGACGACGCGATTGTCCTGCTTCGTCGAATCATACCATTTTTGCTGACGCAAGATTTTCTCAACCGACCGACGTGCGCTCGGATCATATGGACCGGCGGCTTCCTTGTACGCGTGCCGGTCGAGGTCAATTTGTAGACTAAGATGAAGCTCGCAAATGTAAACAATCTTCTCGTGCTTCACCGATCCAAATCGCTCGTCTTGGTGAAGCTGATGAACTATTTCTGCTGCGAAGACCGCACGCTTGAAAGCCGGTTGAATCGCTCGCCGCGCGGGCGCATCGATGTTAGCGACAGGAACCCTGACGCGACCAGACAGAATGTCGCTGGAGACAAGCTGTTTCAAGCGATTAAGGCTGGCAATTCCCTCTTCCAGGTGGAAGATGGTTGAATTCGCTGACACAATCAGTTGCTCAAGTTCGAGCATTTGTTCTTGTGGAGGCTGAGGAACACGAAGATTTCGAAGTGTCTCCGAACTGATTGCGCTCATGATGCCGCCTTGAGCCGCGCCACGCAATTGTTCAAGGACACGCGGATCGTGGTTAATTTGCCAAGCCAGCAGGGCTGAAGAATACAGCGTCTTATCTATGCTTAAGGTCCAGACGTGCTTGGATGAGATTGCTCGGCCAATATCTTCTGGCACCATACAGCATCGTCCAACTGTGCCCATAATTGTCACCATTACGTCGCCGGGGAAGACGGTATAGCGAGCTAGTTCTCGGTACTTTTCTTCCGATATGAAGCGCCGGTATTCGTTCTTGAATCGCTCGGCATGAACGTTGTCGATGCCCAAAAGCGGGATTCCAGTTTCAGTGAGTTCCGATTTGAGAAGCGCGCTACCAAATGGACCGCTGCGCATTGGGATGGGTGTGTCCGCAAGGAGGCTGCCGACCTGAACGATGGGCCACAATCCAGCGTGAAGAATAGCTACAAGTAAAGCGTTCTTTTTTGCACTGGTTGCTTCCAGCGCTTCTTCCGATAAAGCAATGCAATCATCTACTGACTTCAATACCTCAGCGATCCGGCGCTGTTCGTCGAGCGGGGGGACCGGGATAATCAGTTCACTTAGAGCGGTTTTGCTCAACTCTATTTGGTTGGTGCTGCCGGTAACACAGTCGCGATTGATAATCGCTTTGGTTGACGGCATTCCGAGGAATGCTACTAAAAAGGCCGGAAGGGCCTTTGTCGTGTCTGGCCGAACTATAGTGATGTGGGTGTCAGCGAAATACCGTCCGCCGCACTCCTGCCACTGCGCGACGCGACCGAGCGTCCCTGTTCCAGTGCTGTTGATGCATATGTCGCCTACCTGAAGGTAGGCGACATCCTTCACTGCTTTCGCTCCATCGTGTGGGCGGCAGTTTGTAAGATTAAAGGTGCCATCGCGAACACACTTCTGAGAGACAGCCCAAATGGACGTTTCGTCTGCGGCGTAGCGGGGTGCTGCGCCACGAGAGATGTGTCTGGCCAATTCCTTCAGTGGTCTGCTTTGCCAACCCTTCGGCGTGTTACTCAACATAACCAAGCCTCTTTAGATGCCCGAGCATCACCGCCTCTGCTTCATCACGCTTGATCATTATTCTTTGGAGCTTGGCGATCTCAGTAGCTGCATCTGCGGCTTTGGCATCCACGCCGGTCTGGACGTAGCGGCTGATGTTTAGGTTGGACCCGTTGGCCACGATTTCTTCGACCGACACAACGCGGGCCAGCTTTTCGATATCATTGAATCCATGGAAGGCGTCGGACAGCGTCCGCACATTGGCATCGGTCAGATAGTTCTGCGCCTTCCCCGGCGTGAAGGTCGCACCGCCGTTGACGATTAGGACCTTGCCTTCACGCTCGACGGGTTTGCCCTTGCAGATGATCAGGATGGCCGCCGGAATGCCCGCGCCGTAGAAAAGATTGGGCGCTAGTCCGATTACCGCCTCGATGATGTCGGCCTTCAGCATGGCCTCTCGGATGCGGCCCTCGGCGCCACCCCGAAACAGCACCCCGTGCGGCACGACCACGCCCAGCATGCCGTCATCCTTTAGCGACGCGATCATGTGCTGAACGAAGGCCAGATCACCGTAGCCCTTGGGCGGCACGCCATAGACGTCGCGGCCGAACGGATCGCCGTTGGTCCAGACCTCATGACCCCACTCTTTTGCCGAGAAAGGCGGGTTTGCCATCACACGGTCATAGGCGCCGACGCCGGGGGTGAACTCCTGCGCACGCGGGTCGTATCGCTTGGGGTCGAGGAGGGTGTCGCCTTTGGCGATGAAGGCGTCGTCGATGTCGTGCAGAAACAAGTTGATCTGGGCGATAGCCCAGGTGTCTAGCTCCTTCTCCTGCCCGTAGAGCGCCACGCTGCGCGGGTCCTGGCCGTTAGCCTTCAAGTGCTCGACCGTTTCCAGCAGCATGCCGCCCGAGCCGCAGGTGGGGTCGTAGATCGACATCCCCGGCTCGGGATCGAGGCACGCGACGATCAACTTCACGACTTGCCGGGGCGTGTAGAATTCGCCGCCCTTCTTGCCCGCGCCTTCGGCGAACTGCTCGATCAGATACATGTAGGCGTCGCCCAGCATGTCGGGCGGCACGTCGCTGTGGCGCAACCGGTGCTTTTCGAAGTGGGCGAGCAGCCGCTCCAACCGTGCGTCGGGGAATCGTTCCTGATTTGCGAAGTCCACGTCGCCGAACACGCCGCGCAGACGCATATTGGCGTCTTCGATGGCCGCGAAGGCGTTGTTCAGATTCTGGCCGATCTGGGTGGAGTGCTTTCGAACCGCCGTCCAATGGTGCTGAAGCGGCACATGGAAGCGGTGCTCATCGGGTTCGGCCGCCTCTTCGCGATCGCCCGTCTCGGCCAGCAGGACCTCAAACTCCTCGTCCCACACGTCGCAGAGGCGTCGGTAGAACAACAACGCAAAGATGTAGTCCTTGAACTTGCCCGCATCGACGTGGCCCCGCAGGATGTCCGCCGCATGCCATAGATGGCGTTCGAGTTCCGATTGGGTGAGGGTCGGCTTGCGGCGGACCTCTGCCGGAGTGCTCATATCCATCGTCGTGCCTCGGTCGAAATGTCTGCCAAGATTCTAGCTGTTGAGACGTTCGCGAACTGTTGTCGATTCGCATCGGCAAGGGAGAATCCCATCGAGTCGGAGACGATCACGCGCGGTCAACATGGGGCGTGTTCAGCGTGCGGGTCGTCGCCTTTGGCACCCTCAGCCCATTCCTGTTCGAATGGCTTTGCTTGCGCGATTCTGGGTTTGTATGACGATGTTGCCCGGCGATCATGGACCGAGGATCGCAGCGTGTCGTATTGACCGACCGGTGAGCACCTCCAGTGAGAGGTGCGGTGATGGAAATCGGCTGAAAGCACCTGCTAGAGGCGAAGGCGAGCGGAACAAAACGCCAGCCCGTCAGCCCAGGGCCGTGATTCAGAGGTTTTCGCGAAATGTCTCTCGAAGTCGTCGCGCCGTCAGGATACGAACCTTCCATAAGCCGCCAATGCTGCGGCCAAACAGAGGACCACATCGTTCTCGAAGTTCTGTTAGAACGGCCTCACGGACGGATTCGTGATGCTGCTGGACGTGCGCGGTCCAGAGGGCTTGCTTGACGGCGCGGTCATACTCTGCTCGAACGTCAAGGAGGGGTAGATGCGCCTCTCGACGTAGAGCTTGGCGTCTGAGGACAGCCTCAAAGATCGTGGCTCGATCGACTGTCGTCGGTCCTGGTACTCGTGCATTCGATATGCTGGTTCGGCCTGTCGCGTCAGCGCTCATCTCGGAAGCACAGCATGCATTCGAGCCTTTGCAAGCGATTTCCTTGTAGATAAACGTCAGGTTTGCTTCCGCACTCGAAACCCTGCACAGAAACGCTTGCTGGATTTTTAATCTGCGGCAGCATCGTTCAATGACGCTACCGACCATCGCCGCTATGTCCCACCATGTCGTTCGACCGAAGCCCCGGACTTACTCCGGCTGGGCGCTCGATCGAGCCATCGAACTCGATTGCTCATGCCCTGGACTGCTGGCGTCATCGCTCTTTTTTGGCGCAGCACGAAGGCAGGCGATGTTTCTCGTCCTGGCGCATTTTGACGTGATTGGACGCGATGAGATCGCCCGCCGACTGAGACACGTCATCGATAGGACCGATATTCGTGGCGTCAGTGACTTGTCCGTCATCGCTCGCAGCGTTGTCCTGCTCCGACGACCTCGTGATCTCGTCCGGGCGATGTTTGGAGCGGTGCCAGATGGGCTGCTCGGTGCCTTGAAACGGTTCGGCGACGATCCGCTCAGCAAATCTGATTCCTACCATGCCCTGTACCGGCTCTTCTCTTCCGCCGATCCGCAAGACCGACTACGCGCGAAGGTGCTCGGGCAGATAGCGGGGGGCCTTGTTGGTGCGCAGATTGAGGTCGTACAGAGACTTGATCCGGTGCTTCTCCATCCCGCTTTCGTCGCAAAGGTTTACGAGGTGAAACAGGTCGATGATCTGAACCACGCCCTGGCCTACGTCCGCGAACGGTGCTCCAGAGCAACCGACGATGCGATCCGAGAGTCGCTCTCTCGCCTCGGGCCGGATGGTCACCGA
Source organism: Methylobacterium bullatum (assembly GCF_014845095.1). Classification (GTDB taxonomy): domain Bacteria; phylum Pseudomonadota; class Alphaproteobacteria; order Rhizobiales; family Beijerinckiaceae; genus Methylobacterium; species Methylobacterium bullatum. Next base: position 11,611 of record NZ_NKUG01000114.1, read on the forward strand.
TCAACGGTTTTTCGCCGATGGGCACAAAAGTTTGATGTCCTTCCGCGCCCTCTTGATACGCGCGGGGACAGCACTCTCAGAATGCTGGACACTGGCAAGGCGCTGGTAGATGCAGGCCGGAGATATACGAACTGTCTCGCGAAGAAAGTCGAGGATGTTTTCCTTGGCCGCTACCTCTACGTCGAGTATCAACCACCGTTGCCTGAGCCAGGGCTGATTGGCGAGTTGCGCGTGACAACGCGAGGCTACGTCCTTGAAGGATTGTATGCTGCTAAAAACCGGCGTGTGGCTCCTGAAAGAGCCCGAGCCGTCCGTGCAAAACTCGCAGCTTGCGGGGTTGCCCTCTATGACCATGCCCCTGGTGATCGGAAGCGGGTTCTCGGCGCGGCCAAGGTTCTGGACGTCTACAATTTTGAGGAGCCGGACAACACAGGATGGGGCGCCGAGTTCGATGACATCGCCCCCGAAGCTGTGACCGAGCTTGAACGTGCGTTTCACGAGGCGGCGTGATACTACTACACGCCTCACCGCGTTAGCGAGCGATCGGCGTCTTTTGATCCGCAAGGCTTCGTTAACCGGTGCTTGTAGTCATCGTGGCGCAAAACTATCTACTTCCCGAATTGACGCTTTATATCATATTTGCGTCGAAAATCGTTATCCCACCTGCCTTTGGAATTACCGAATGAAGCGCACGAGCGCGCGGCCCGTTGTGGTCGAAGTAAAACGAAGCCGTACCTCGCCCTCGCCCATGGCCGACACATTCGGTCGCAATCTCAGTGGCAAAACCCTTTGGCAGGGCGTTCACCTCCATGATGTGCCGCCATCAACTCCGAAAACGGTTGAGGCGATATCTACCCCGGTGCATCAACCCACGATTTGCGAACCGACCCGACGCATCCTTCCTGCCATTACGCCGATGTTCACGTTCGATGAGCCGGAGCCGCAGCAAGAAGTAGCGGAGGTGTCTCGGGTCACGCGAAAGGTACGTTCGATCCCTAAGTCGAGGTTTCCGGGAACTGTCCTTCCGGTGGTGAGCCCATCGGAGGTGCTCCAATTGGCCACAGATGGCCCAGGAGCCGCTGCTTGTGTTGCTAAGCCAGAGACGGCCAAGATCGACGAGTCGGCCGTTCTACCCCACGGCAATGAGTTTCGTCTCATCCGCCCCGAGCGACGCTCCCATCAACCAGTGCTGAACCGGGGTGAGCGTTGGAAGCGACGGTTACCTCGGGCGTGCTGGTGAGCTTGTAGTCAAAAGCAGACGGATGGAACCCATGCCTTGGGTCCGGTTCCGCCCCTTAGCCGACCTCAACGAGAGACGAACTCTCGGTCGAGAAGCCCCATGATGATGTCGTCCTGCCACGCACCTCCTACAAAGGCTGCTTCTCGCTCGCGGCCTTCCTCGATGAACCCACACTTGCGGTAACAGATGATAGCGCGAGGGTTACTGGCTAGTACCCGTAGCGAGACGCGGTGTAGGCCCCCCTCAAACGCGTAGGCCAGCACGAGCCTGATTGCTTCCCCACCGTAGCCCTTACCGAGGTACGCGGGGCTCTCAATGCCGATCGCTAGTGCGGCCCGCCGATCTTGAAGCGCCAAACTGTGAAGGCGAATGTGACCGATAAATCCCCCGGCATCGATAACCCAAGCTTGCTCTTGGTTTTCGATGAAGCGAATGGCAGCCTCAGCGTGGGCTCGTGTGAACGATGTTGCCGGATCAAAGGAGCCGCCGTAAGCCTCGATGATCTCTTTGTGCTGCCCCAACGAGAGGCGCGCTTCCACATCCTCCTGCAGCGGCCTGCGGAGCAACAGGCGGCTGCTTCTGAGTTCTGGGAGATCGCTTGCCATAATCAAATGTATGACGATGAAGCGGTTTGGCGGAAAGGCCACTTTCCACCCGTAGGCGAAGTTGCCCCCTCTTGCCCCCCCCCACGGCAGGATGGGGATGTGAAGCCCGACGAGGTATCGGATGACGTGGCGACTACATTGGCTTGAGGCATCCGGCGATTTGGGTCCGTGGCGTAGCGTCATCACCGAGGAGGTCGAGATCGCTCGAAAGGCTGTAGCGGGCGTGCTGCCGGTGTCGCCGCTGGACATCCTCGTGCAGCGCTTGCCCGGCGCGGTGATCCCGGAGACGGGCACGACGGGACAAGCCATGCGGTCTGGCCTGTTCTCCCTCACTATCGATCCCGACAACATTAACTTCGGGCGAGCGCTGCGTTATGGGGACCTGCGCCGAACCGTGGCGCACGAGGCTCACCACTGCATGCGCATGGCTGGTGCCGGTTACGGCTGGACGCTGGGTGAGGCCCTCGTGAGTGAGGGCCTAGCGGGACAGTTCGTCAGCCGCCTGTTCAACTCGCCGCCTGAGCCGTGGGAAAGCGCCGTGTCCGACGAGGTGCTCGCGGCCAACCTCCCGGACAACGCGACGCTCATGGGCAACGGGCACGACCACCGCGCGTGGTTCTTCGGCTTCGGGGGGCGGTATCCGCGCTGGCTCGGCTACACCCTCGGCTACAGGATCGTGGCAGACTGGCTGGAAGCGGGAGCGGACATCGACGGCGACGCCTGGGTCAACGTCCCCGCGCACAAAGTCATCAAAGCCGCCCGTGGACGAACGCTGTCAAACCTCTGATCCGCCGACCAGCATGGTCCGCTCTCCACCCAGGCTGTGTGAAAACGCAGTAATACCGCTGGACCATGGAATGATGTTCCACGCCACACGCATTTACATGACCTTGGGTGGCAGTAGGCATTTCAGGCCCGTGGCAGCACCAGAGACATCAACGCTTCGTCATAGTAGCGATCACCGACCTTCAAGGCGCGCTGCTCAATTCCGTATTGGCGAAAACCAGCGGCGTTGTAGAGACGATAGGCTGATGCGTTGGACGTGCCCACGGTCAATTTTACCTCTTCGACCGCAGTCGTCGCATGAAAGATCGCCGCATTTAATAAGGCTGAACCAATACCTGATCCGCGCTTGCATGCGCTGACATACATGCCCCAAAGTATGGCCTTGTGATTTATCTTCGCTTCTTGGGAAAAATACAAGCCGACGATGCCATCAAGCTCCGTGCCGTCCTCGGATCGAACACCAAAAACCACAGCACTTTCAAGACGGTCTGAAAACTGTGCTTCCGACTGCGCGGCTTCATCCTCCCATGACGCACCAAATGCATCGGGATGCTCACGCAGCCCGTTAAGACGGAGATTGCGGAAGGCAATTGCATCAGCCGCCGTTAACCGGGTGATCCTGGAGGACGTACCTCGCGGGTCAGTGCTCATGTATCAGCCTATAAGTTATTGGCAGCGTCCATTACAGGTCGTGGTTGTTTCGGTACACTGCGTCTTAACGAGTCAGAACGCTCATCAGAAAGAAAATTATTCTACCGGATTATGGCAAGTCCGCGTTTTCGAACGACCTCCATCCTATTCGGACGTTTATGGATGGGCACCACGCGTCGCATTTTCGACCGCTAGGAGCGGACGTTCCATGATAATCGTGCGCTCCTCTCCGTAGAAGCTGTCTCGAATTGAAATGAACCCCAGCTTTGCGTAGAACGGCTCCGCCGTGACGGACGAGGGGACGGCCAGGGTTACGACGCCGCGCTCGATTGCCGCGCGTTCGACTTCGATCATCAATGCTCGGCCGATGCCGCGCGCCTGCCAGCCCGGTTCAATGAAAACGGTCCGGACTACCCTGCCGTCGAGGCTCGCTGTTCCGATGACGACATCGTCGTTGACCGCAACGAATACGAGCCTCTGCGCCAGAAGGTCTGATACGGCGGAGGGCGAGAAGCCCTGTTTCACGCGTGCGATCACCTCCTCGGAGTAATCCTTTGCGTTGGTTTCACATAGGGTCGTCACGACGACCCTACTGATTCCCTCTGCATCATCAGGCCGGGCAGGTCTGATTAGATATTCCACGACGATGTCTCCTTTCCACCGAGGCTGTGTAAAAACGCGCCCCCTTGCCGCCGCGAGTAGAAGGATCATCTATGAAAACCCTCTAGGGCCGCTAGCATGGCGATTCCAGGTGATTTTTTCAACTTTCATGGAAGATTGTACTCCAAAGCCGCGACATGCTGACGTTTTCACACACCCTGCACCCAAACCGGACCTGTGGTGTCCGCTTGAGTAAGCTTCGTAATCCGGCGAGACTTCGCGGCACCGGGGCGGCTACGGGAGCGGCAGTGGCATCTCAAGGCGTAATCCTTCGTCCTGCTGAAGAGACGGATGTGCCCGCACTTGTGCGCCTCCTGCGGCGGTCGTGGCTCGTTACCTGGGCTCCCGAACTCCCCTTCGAGGCCGTGCAAGCGTTCGCCTCCTTCGATCCCGCGAGGTTGCACGCTGAGAACGAGTGGCGGACCTTCGTCGTCGCCGTCCGTGACGATGTGCTGATCGGAATGATGCAGGTTGAGGGCAATCAGATCGCCAACCTTCACGTTGATCCGGCGTACTGGAACGGTGGTGCAGGGTCGCGGTTGCTCGACGCAGCAGAGCGACAGGCCGCAGATGCTCACGCGATCATGCGGCTGGAGGTACGAAGCTTCAACACCAGAGCGCGAGCCTTCTATGCCCATAGGGGGTGGCGGGAGGTACGCAGCTATCCAGGTACGGAGTGCGGGAGCCCTGTCGAGAATGTGGAGATGCAGAAGCCTCGTGAAACGTGAGCCCCGCACTTCCGCAAATCACCTTTAGCGGGCGATAGATTTGGTCATCTGCACGCATTCGTCTGCGTATCCAAGCAGTTCCGGTGCCTGCGTTGTGACACGGGTCCATCCCGTCGCCATGTAGAATCCCTCGGCATCTGAAGCCGCACTCACGAACAGCACGCGGAGCCCGATCTCTCGCGCATAGTTTTCGACCATCATATCGAGCACACGACCGTGCCCTTGTCTTCTCAGGGATGCAGTGATGGCGACCAGCCTTATGATGCCCGTCCCGTCCCGCAGGTCGTCCAGCCGCGTAGTGCCGATCCCCACCTCATCCAGCTTCAGCAGCAACGCATGATGGTGATGAAAGCGCTCCTGCGGCCGAGCATCGTCGTAGCCACCAAGACCTCTCTCCTCCCAGAGCGATGAGCGACGAATGGCATGGTAGACCTGCCAGTCTGCGGCGTCGGCAATACGAATGAGCGCATACTTCATCGGTCAAGCATACCTCTGGATCGTCTGCTCACCACCCTTCTCGGACGTTCAGGGCAGTACCGGGTGTCAGATTCCCACCACTAAGTATTTGGTTCGATGCCGAAACGCTTGCGCGATCTCCATCCTGTGTGACGCTCATGCTCCGTAATTCCCTGGTGGATCGGAGCGTCGTCATTGTACGGGACAACCATCATCCATGATTCCCATGGCCGTAATGGCGGTCGATGCCGTCATCTCAAGGGGCTGTTCCCAGCCGTTTCCGGGCTGTTTGTGGCCCCAGGCGAGTCGCGTGCGGCTCTGGTGTTCTGTCGATGATGATCGAGTTCAACGACCTCGATTTCTCACGCTACTCGCCCGCCCAACTGGCGCAGGTCCGCCCGTCGTTGGCGGAGCTTGCGGTCCGAATGCGGCGCAACCTCCGGCTCCTCGAAACCCTTCTCGGGATCGAGTCCGAACGGCCTGATCTGGCCCGAGAGCATGACCGCCTCTGCTACGATCTCCACGCGGCCAATGCGTTGGGCGCTGCCTTGGAGGTTGATCTCCTGACCGCTCAGGGAAGAATCAAGACACTCGAAGAACGCCTTGCTGGGCATGAGGACGACGAGGAGGCCGCTATCTATCGTTCCGTGGGGCTTGTCCCAACCGCACACGGCGTGGTCGTCAGCGCGGCTCGTAGGGCGCTTCTAGCCCACTTCCATCCAGACCGAGCGGTAGGGTGTCAGGCAAGCGCAACGCAGCAGTTCAGAAGGGCTGCTGATGCGTTTGAACGGATCACAGAACTTCGGCGATGATCACGACGCTGATGCTCGTGCTTGGCGCGTGGTTTTGCCGACGACTGCTCGTCTGGGGCGCGCTTCGAGTGATCGTCTTTGCGCTCGGTTTCAGGTTCGGCTGGATGCTAACGGGGCGCCGATGACGGCCAAACCCCGGTGTTTCTCATGCGGTCAGTGCTTGCACCTCTGAGAAGCCGTCATGCATAACGTACCCACGTCCCCAGACCGTCTCAATGTAATTCTTTCCGCCTGACGCGTTGGCGAGCTTCCTGCGCAGCTTGCAGATAAACACATCAATGATCTTGACCTCCGGCTCATCCATGCCGCCGTAGAGATGGTTCAGGAACATCTCCTTGGTCAGTGTCGAGCCCTTCCGAAGCGAGAGGAGTTCTACCATTTGGTACTCCTTACCAGTTAGGTGAACTCGCGCTCCCGCAACCTCCACCATTTTCTGATCGAGGTTCACTACGAGGTCGCCTGTAGTAATCACGGATTGAGCGTGCCCCTGCGATCGGCGGACAATGGCCTGAATACGTGCGATCAGTTCATCCTTGTGGAACGGCTTCGTCAGGTAGTCGTCGGCGCCGAAGCCGAGTCCCTTCACCTTGTCCTCGATGCTGCCCATCCCGGACAAGATCAAAATCGGCGTTTTGATTTTTGATGAACGCAGCGTTCGCAGCACTTCGTATCCCGATATGTCGGGAAGCGTCAGGTCGAGAAGAATGATGTCGTAGTCGTACAGCTTGCCGAGATCGATGCCCTCCTCACCAAGATCAGTGGTATAGACGGTGATTTTTTCTGACTTAAGCATCAATTCGACGCTCTGTGCGACCGAGGCGTCGTCTTCGACCAGCAGAACGCGCATTGCATTACTCCTACCTGTCCGATCTACATATTTTCTTAATCACTCCAAATCGTTAACGCCCAACAATGCCAGAGTCCCATGCCGATCAGGCAGGCGGGTGGGCCTCTTCGGCTTAGAGACCTTCGAGATCATCGAGGCCGATCCAGATCGCCAAAAGAAGGTTGCTAGCATCGGTCCGAAGCGCCCCGAGCGGATCGTGAATGGCTGGGCTGAGCAGAAGGCAGTTCGGAAGATCATGATCTTCCTGCTCACTCCCGGCGTCGGGACCGCTCGCGCAGTACGTATCTTCAGGCGGAGCGCTAAAGTCGCTTCAGCGCTCCGTGCAAAGTCGCCGGTATTATCGAAAGGTCCGGCCTCCGGACGTTTTAAGATTTCGAAGCTTTTTTTATTGCAAGATTCTTGAGAACAATATCGCGAACCTTGTCTTGGTCGAAGATGGCGTCGTTGATGATGATAGGCGAGCCTTTCTCGACCCTTACGATTTGCAATGCGTAGCCGTCCTTGACATCTTTCCAAATTTCGCACGCGGACAGATCATCACCGTTGAACTCGATCTTTGAATTAATGTAATCCTCGAAGTCTTTCCTTTTCTGCTGAGTAGCATTCTTTAGTCGAGCCAACGCGGCGGCATCCTTCGGCTGTCGCATCTCAGCATGCGCGAATGCTTTGGCCCTGCCCGTAAGCTCAACAGCGCTCTTTCCTACTGTTTCCGGCTTTGTCCGCCACTGAAGCATCTCAGCCGGATCAGGCGGAACCGCTGCTAACTGCATTCCACGAATTTCTTTGGCGAGATCGTTGAGCGTGCTCCTGGGCGGTTTCGTCTTGGAACGACCATGCAATCCGTTGACGACGAACAACGCAAACGAAGCATTTTTCCTCTTTTTCTTCCCAAATTCCCTCGTCAAGCCGTCGCTGAACCCTTCGTTTTCTTCGGCCTTCTTGGCGAGGTTCATAATATTGCACAGCATCCGAACATTTTTCTCTTCGAAACTGTCCGCCTTTCTATCGAATTCGGTAATAATTTCATCGAAAATAGCGACTGTTTCGTCAAGTGTGCTCGCGATATCAGAACTGCTTCCAATATTGTCGCCACCCGCCGAGTTATCGTGATCAGCGTTCTCAAAGTCAGCCTTATATCCCTGATCATCTGACTCATGAGAAGGGTTGGACTTATTCATTTTTTTGCTCCCGGAACTGATACTTCAACCGTAACCAACCCCGACCTAGAGACCGCGCGTGAGTGTGTCAATACTAACTTGGTAGTTTTTTCGGATGCCGCTAGGTGGTTCCGTTCGCGTTGATTCCATGCAAAACCGGGCTGAGGCAGTTTTTCGGTGTGACAGGGGGTTAGAGAGATGATGGATGCGGAACAGTTCAAGGTGTGGAGGAAGGAGCTTGGTCTGACACAGAAGCAAGCAGCAGCGCAGTTAGGCGTGGCTACGCTTACAGTTCAGCAGTATGAGCGTGGCTTTAGGCACGACAACCAGCAGCCAGTCTCAATTCCGGAGAAGATTGAACAGGCATGTCGGGCCGTTTCTCTTAAGCTCATGAAAATTAGCGGTGTGATACATCTAAGGTTCAAGGCGGTGCCCGATGAAATGCTTAAAAAAGCGAGTGATCTTTTGTCTGAGCAGGGGGTTTCAATTCGCCTGAAGGCTCCTCTGGCGTTTTTCGGAGAGCATTACCAACCCTTTTCTGAAGAAATAGATGAGTGGATTTCATGCGACATGAATGTAGCGGGGACCTACGCGAAGTTTGTCATCCCCATGGTTGAAGCGCCTGGGGGTAAGATTGTTGCTTTACATTTCTCCGACGATAATGAGGCTTTCGGCTTCGCAATTCGCTTCGCGGGTGGAGCGAAAAGCGTAAGGTGATGGGTCATCGCTGGATGCGTTCGGGCTCGGGTTGTCCCCTGCATTTCCTCAGTTATGCAATTTCAGGGAGTACGGGTGGCCATCCCCTCGCCCATCCTCTGTCCCAAAAACCCATCCG
>NZ_NKUG01000115.1 GCF_014845095.1 Methylobacterium bullatum
ACCGAAGCCACCCCCACCGCCGCCACGACTCATGCCGCCACCGTGGCCGCCACCATGACCGTGACCGCCGCCGCCACGCGCATCGGCCGTATCCGGAAGGAATGTGACCGCGCCGAGCAATGCGGCGGATGCGAGAATAAGCTTGTTCATGGAACACCAACCTGATCGTCTAGAGGAGATTATGATCGATAACGCGTCGTCGATCAGGATGGCTCCATTATTCGCGACCGTTTTAACGTCCGGCGAAAGTCACGCCAATATAGATCAGTCCTCGCGGACTAAATACGAGACTACGATCGACGGCGGAATGTCCGCATGAATCGCAAGAGCCGCGATCCGGGCGGCATGAGGTTCGCTCGAGACAAGCGACGATTCACTCCGGCGAGGATGTTTCTCGGGGCGATTGACAAAGGCGCGGCGAGCGCAGACTTTCGAATCGTTCCGAGGGGGGCCCCGTTCAGGGGGCTGAGATAGGGCCGCAGCCCTGACCCTTGAACCTGATCCGGCTCATACCGGCGGAGGGACGGGAACTACGCTTGGGTTGTCTGCTCCAGACGAGCGGGTGCCCGTCGTCCTGACGTACCGTTGCGAACCGGATCGCCTCCCACGCCAGGAGCGAATCCGAAATGAACGCACCCGTCCTCCCCAAAGACCTTTCCGGACAAGAACCCGCCAAGGGGCAGCCGCAAGCGGTGACCACCGGCCCGATCATGGGCTCGCGCAAGGTCTATGCGAGCGTGGCCGGCCGTGACGACATCCGGGTGCCGTTCCGCGAGGTCACGTTGAGCGATCCGAAGGAGGCCCCGGTGCGGGTCTACGATCCGTCGGGTCCCTATACCGAGACCGATGCCCGGATCGACCTGAACGCCGGCCTGCCCCTGCTCCGCGACCCGTGGATCGCCAAGCGCGGCTACGCCACGATCACGCCGCGCGCGGTCAAGCCCGAGGACAACGGTTTCGTGCCGGAGGACAAGCTCGTCGCCCCCTGTCCGGCGACGCGCCAGATCCGCAAGGCCGGCCCCGGCCAGATGGTGACGCAGTACGAGTTCGCCAAAGCCGGGATCATCACCGAGGAGATGATCTACGTCGCTCACCGCGAAAACCTCGCCCGCGAGACGATGCTGGAAGGCGCGCAGACCGCACTGGCCGACGGCAACAGCTTCGGCGCGTCGCTCCCCGCCTTCATCACCCCCGAATTCGTGCGCGACGAGGTGGCGCGCGGCCGCGCCATCATCCCGGCCAACATCAACCACCCCGAGGTGGAGCCGATGGCGATCGGCCGCAACTTCCTCGTCAAGATCAACGCCAATATCGGCAATTCGGCCGTGACTTCGTCGGCAGCGGAAGAGGTGGAGAAACTGGTCTGGGCGACCCGCTGGGGCGCCGACACGGTGATGGATCTCTCCACCGGCCGAAATATCCACAACATCCGCTCCTGGATCGTGCGCAACTCGCCCGTCCCCATCGGCACCGTGCCGATCTACCAGGCGCTTGAGAAGGTCGGCGGCGATCCGCTGAAGCTCGACTGGGAGGTCTTCAAGGACACCCTCATCGAGCAGGCCGAGCAGGGCATCGATTACTTCACCATCCATGCGGGCGTGCGCCTCGCCCATGTGCCGCTCACCGCTCGCCGCGTCACCGGCATCGTCTCGCGCGGCGGCTCGATCATGGCGCGTTGGTGCCTCGCCGGGCACCGGGAATCGTTCCTCTACGAGCGGTTCGACGAGATCTGCGACATCATGCGGGCCTACGACGTCTCGTTCTCGCTGGGCGACGGCCTGCGCCCCGGCTCCATCGCGGATGCCAACGACGCGGCCCAGTTCGCGGAACTCGAGACCCTCGGCGAACTCACCAAGATCGCCTGGGACAAGGGCTGCCAGACCATGATCGAGGGCCCCGGCCACGTGCCGATGCACAAGATCAAGGTGAACATGGAAAAGCAGCTGGAAGAGTGCGGCGAGGCGCCGTTCTATACCCTCGGCCCGCTGACCACCGACATCGCACCGGGCTACGACCACATCACCTCGGGCATCGGCGCCGCCATGATCGGCTGGTTCGGTTGCGCCATGCTCTGCTACGTCACCCCGAAGGAGCATCTCGGGCTCCCGAACCGCGACGACGTGAAGGAAGGCGTGATCACCTACAAGATCGCGGCCCATGCCGCCGATCTCGCCAAGGGCCATCCGGCGGCGCAGCTGCGTGACGACGCCCTGTCACGCGCCCGGTTCGACTTCCGCTGGGAGGACCAGTTCAACCTGTCCCTCGATCCCGACACGGCGCGCGCCTACCACGACGAGACCCTGCCGAAGGACGCCCACAAGGTCGCGCATTTCTGCTCCATGTGCGGCCCGAAATTCTGCTCGATGAAGATCACGCAGGATCTGCGCGCCGAGGTGCTCGCCATGGAGGCGGCCGGACAGGTGCTGGGCGAGGCCACCCCCATGAGCCAGGCCGAGCGCGAGGCGGGAATGGCGGCGAAATCCGCCGAGTTCCAGGCCGAGGGCGGCAAGCTCTACGTCGACGCGGCCGAATAGGCCGCCCCGCCCCTCTCGCGCCCCGGCGCGAGGGGGCATCGCCCCATCGTCATGCGCCGGCGGTATATCGACTGACGGCGAGGTCCGGGGTGGCGATGTCCGGCGTGCGGCCGGAGATGAGGTCGGCCAGCACCCGACCCGAGCCGCAGGCCATGGTCCAGCCCAGGGTGCCGTGGCCGGTATTGGTGTAGAGGTTCGACAGGCGCGTTCCGCCGACGATGGGCGTGCCGTCCGGCGTCATCGGCCGCAGGCCGGTCCAGAACTTCGCCTGCGAGAGATCCCCGCCCGCCGGGAACAGGTCGCCCACGGAGCGGACCAGGGTTTCCCGGCGCGGTCCGCGCAGGACCGCGCTGAAGCCGGCGAGCTCGGCGGTGCCGCCGACCCGGATGCGGTCGCCGAGCCGGGTGATCGCGACCTTGTAGGTCTCGTCCATCACCGTCGAAACCGGCGCCGCCTCCTCATCGGTGACCGGCAGGGTCAGAGAGTATCCCTTCACCGGATAGATCGGCAGGTCGATGCCGAAGGGCCGGAGCAAAGCCGGGGTGTAGCTGCCCATGGCCGCCACATAGGCGTCGGCGGTCAGGATCTCGCCCGCTGCCGTCGCCACGCCGCCGATCCGGTCACCTTCGCTGCGCAGACCGGTGATGGCCGTGCCGTAGCGGAAGACCACGCCGAGGCCCTCGCAGAGCGCGGCGAGGCGCTGGGTGAAAAGGTGGGCGTCTCCGGTCTCGTCGCCGGGGAGCCGCAGGCCGCCGACGAAGGTCCCGGCCACCCGCGCCAGGGCCGGCTCGGCCATGATGCAGCCGGCAGGGTCCAGCACCGCGTAGGGAACGCCATAGGCGTCGAGGACGCGGGTGTCGTCCCCGACATGGTCGAGCTGCTTTTGCGTCCGGAACAGCTGGAGCGTGCCCTGCTCGCGATGGTCGTAACTGATGCCGGTCTCGGCGCGCAGGTCGCGCAGCACGTCGCGGCTGTACTCGGCCAGGCGCACCATCCGGCCCTTGTTGCGCTGGTAGGCTTCCTCCGTGCAATTCGCCAGCATGCGGGCGAGCCATCCGTAGAAACGCGGCTCGAAGCTCGGCCAGACCACGAGGGGCCGGTGGCGCATCATCAGCCACTTCATGGCTTTCAGCGGGATGCCCGGAGCGGCCCAGGGCGCCGAATATCCCGGCGAGACCTGGCCGGCATTGGCGAAACTCGTCTCGAGCCCCGCCGCCGGCTGGCGCTCCAGCACGGTGACCCGGTGGCCGGCTTTGGCCAGGTAATAGGCCGAGGTGACGCCGACGACACCGCCACCGAGGATCAGGACATGCATGGCCGGCGTTCCGTAGAGGGTCGGGGTAGGGTCCGGACTGGGCTCGACGCCCCGAGCGGGTTCGCATCGGCGGGCCGACACGTCACCTCGCTCAGTCCTGATGGCGTGTCGCAGGTTTCAGGCCGCAGAAGCGGCGACCCTCGTCGCGAAACCCGCCCAGTGCCTGTTTGAGTTGTTTTTCCAAGGCTTTACCTCATCCTGAGGTGCCGCGTAGCGGCCTCGAAGGAGCCCTCCAGGGATCGCGTGATGACTGGAGGGCTCCCTCAAAGCCCTTTACTCGCGCAAAGGGCACCTCAGGATGAGGGGGTCGGATAGGATGATCGACTTTGGTTTGAGCAACCGCTGAGAAATCCGATAAACCGATTGTCAGAGCTCGCCGGTGAGGAACTGCGCCCGGCCGTGGCCGAAGGACCAATCCTCGTCGGTGTTCTCCACCGTGGAGACCATGACATCGGCCGGGGCGATGCCGCAGGCGGCTTCGAGCTTCTCGGTCAGCAGCTTGTAGAACAGCTGCTTCTTCTCCTTTCCGCGCGGCCGGGTGATCATCTGGACCACCACCACGTCCTTGGTGCGCGGGATGTCGAGCCCAGTATCCTCGACGATCATCCGCGAGGGCTTGTGCTCGGTGACGATCTGGTAGCGGTCGCCCGGCGGGACGTTGAACGCCTCCAGCATCGCCTCGTGCGCGGCGTCGAGGAGCGTCTTCAGTTCGGAATCGGTGCGACCTTCCAGGATATCGAAGCGCATCAGGGGCATGTCGGTTCAACCTTTGAAGAGAATGGAACGGGTCACGGGCCGTCTATCGGGTGAGCACCGCCGCCGATCAGGCCTCAGTGCGGATGAGGCCGCGCAGCATCTCGATCATGCCGGTGATCTCGGCAGGGGTCGAGATGAAGGGCGGCCCCATGGCGATGGTGTCGCCGGTGAAGCGCAGGAGGATGCCCTCGCGCAGGCCGCGCTCGAAGACCCGCAGCGCGCGCGCGCCGGGCTGGCCCGGTGTCGGTTCGAGGTCCACCGCCGCCGTCAGGCCGAAATTGCGGATGTCCTTGATGCCCGGCTCGTCGCGCAGCGTGTGGACGGCTCCCTCGAGGATCGGCTCCAACTCGCGCACGCGGGCGAAGAGGTCGCCCTCCTCCATGAGGTCAAGGGAGGCATGAGCGACGGCCGCCGCCAGGGGATGGCCCGAATAGGTGTAGCCGTGGAACAGCTCCACCGCCGCGGCCGGCCCGGTCATGAACGTGTCGTAGATTTCCTTCCGCACGATCACGCCGCCCATCGGCACGATGCCGTTGGTGATGCCCTTGGCGAAGGTGATCATGTCGGGGATCACGCCGAGGCGGTCCGCGCCGAAGGGCGCGCCGAGGCGGCCGAAGCCGGTGATCACCTCGTCGAAGATCAGCAGGATGCCGTGCCGCGTGCAGATCTCGCGCAGGCGCTGGAGATAGCCCAGCGGCGGCACGATGACCCCCGCCGAGCCCTGCAGCGGCTCGACGATGACGCAGGCGATGGTGCCCGCATCGTGCAGCGCCACCATCCGTTCGAGGTCGTCGGCGAGATGCGCGCCCCAGGCGGGCTGGCCCTTGGAGAAGGCCATCTCGGCATAATCGTGGGTATGGCGCAGGTGGTCGACGCCCTGGATCATGGCGGTGGCGAACATCTTGCGGTTGGCCACCATGCCGCCCACCGACATGCCGCCGAAGCCGACGCCGTGATAGCCCTTCTCACGGCCGATCATGCGGAAGCGGCCGGCCTCGCCGCGCAGGCGGTGATAACCGAGCGCGATCTTGAGGGCGGTATCGACGGCCTCCGAGCCAGAATTGGTGAAGAACACCCGGTCCAGCCCGTCCGGCGCCATGTCGGCGATGCGCTCGGCCAGCCGCAGGGTCACCGGGTTGGTCATCTGGAAGGCGGGACAGTAATCGAGCGTCTCGGCCTGCCGGCGCAGGGCCTCGACGATCCGCGGCTGGGCATGGCCGAGGGGGCAGCACCACAGGCCCGACAGGCTGTCGAACAGTTCGCGCCCGTCGGCGGTGCGGTAATAGGCGCCCTTGGCCGAGGTGACGATGCGCGGCGTCGGGTCGGCCTTCACGTGGCGATTGGGCGTGAACGGCATCCAGTAGGGCTCGACATTGAGCTGCCGGTCCGCCGCCTGGTCGATGATCGCATGATCCATGTGTCTCTCCGCCGATCCGCGATGCAAGAACCCGACCCTCGCCGCACTGCGTTATCGCCCGGCCCAGGCTCACCGACTATCGACAGTTGGCGGGTTGGCGCGCGCAGCTGTATCTGTTCACCCGCCCATACAGTCGGATCGCCGAGATCGGTCCCGCTCTGAAAAGACGGCCCATGATCAGCCTCGACCCCGCCAGCACCGCCCCCCTCGTCGCTCAGTTGGTGGAGGCCGTCTCCGAGCGCATCCGCAGCGGGAGCGTGGCGCCGGGCGCCCGCCTGCCCTCGGTGCGCAAGCTGGCCGTTCAGTGCGGCGTGAGCACGCTGACCGTGTCGAACGCCTATAACCGGTTGGTGGCGGACGGCCTGCTCGAGGCCCGGCGCGCGAGCGGATACTTCGTCTCGGCCCGGCTGCTCGACCGCATGGCCAGCGTCCCACGCCGCAAGCCCGTGCAGATCTCGGTGGATTCCTGGTGGCTGCTCCAGCGGGTCTACGAGGAGGACGCCTTCACCGTCAAAGCCGGCTGCGGCTGGCTGCCCGACAGCCACCTGTTCGCCGACGGGATCAAGCAGGCCCTCGCCGCCCTGGCGCGGCGGCCCGACCGGCTGGTCTCGCGCTATGGGCATCCCCTCGGCTACGCACCCTTGCGCCGGGCGATCCAGCTGCTCCTCGCCCAGCGCAACATCGAGTGCGAGCCGGACCAGATCCTGCTGACGCATGGGGCGAGCCAGGCCCTCGATTTGACCATGCGGACCTTCCTGCAGCCGGGCGACGTCGCCTTCGTGGACGATCCCGGCTATTGCAACCTCTACCCCTCGCTCCACGCCATGGGGGTGACCATCGTCGGCGTCGAGCGGACCCTCCAGGGACCGTCGATCCCCGCGCTCCAGGCACTGGCGGAGCGGCACAAGCCGAAGCTGTTCTTCACCAATACGAGCTTCCACAACCCCACCGGCACGTCCTGCTCGCCGGCCACCGCCTACCAGATCCTCCGCATCGCCGAGAAACACGACTTCCAGATCGTCGAGGACGACATCTACGCGAGCTTCGTCGAAGAGACGGCGCCCAGCATCGCCAGCCTCGACCAGCTCGCGCGCGTCATCCACATCAGCAGCTTCTCGAAGACCATCTCGCCCGCCCTGCGGGTCGGCTATCTCGCCTGCAACCCCGAGAATGCGCAGCGGCTCCTGCGCATGAAGATGGCGGCGAGCCTGACGAGCTCGGAGATTTCCGAGAGCATCGTCCACTCGATCCTGACGGAAGGCCAGTACCGCCTCCACATCGCGCGGCTCCGCGAAAAGCTCGCCGCCGAGCAGAAGATTGTGGCCGACGCCCTGCTCTCGGTGGGCCTGTCGCTGTTCCACCGCCCCGCCAACGGGCTCTTCCTATGGGCAGGCTTCGGCGGCGATCCGGACACGGCCGGCCTCGCGCAGAGGGCCGCCGCCAAGGGCATCATGCTCGCTCCCGGACACCTGTTCCGCGCCGATCAGGAGCCGACCCCGTGGCTGCGCTTCAACGTGGCGCATGCCAACGCGCCGGCCCTGTTCCGCTTCCTCGACACCGAGCGGCCCGCGCCCGCGTGACTTACGAGGCCGAACCGGCGAGAACTCCGCATTCCCGACGCATCCCAGCTTGAGCGGCGATGACAGACGAATTCACCCTCGACCCGCGCCTCGTCGCCGACACCGTGCCGGTGGGCGACCTCGCCTTGTGCAGCGTCCTCTTGATGGACGATGCCCGGTTTCCCTGGCTGATCCTGGTGCCGCGCCGGACGGGTGCCAGCGAACTCACCGACCTGTCGGCGGAGGACGCGCGCGACCTCATGGACGAGATCCGGATCGCCACCGGCGTGATGCTGACCCTCGCCAAGCCCGACAAGGTCAACGTCGCCGCCTTGGGCAACGTCGTGCCGCAGCTCCATGTCCACGTGATCGGGCGCTTCCTGTCCGATCCGGCCTGGCCCTCGCCGGTCTGGGGCGTCGGCACGGGCCAGCCCTATCCGCACCACGCCCGCGCCCAGATGATCGAGCGCATCGGCGCCCTGTTCGCGGCCGCCTGATGAGCGCGCGCCTCGACCAACTCGGCTATGCGGAGAGCCGGCTCGTCCGCCATTCGGCCGAGAGCAGCGACCTCGTGCCGAAGCCGGACGCGCCGGAGGCTCGGATCGTGCTCGTGGCGGGGGACCGCATCGTCCTTGCCGGCGATACGGCACTCCTCCCCTCCGGGCAGGCGGCGAGCGCCTGCCACGCCGATCTCACGCTGTTCCTCGGCCGCCTCGACGGCGCTCCGGTCTTCGCCTGCGCGGTCTCGCCGGAGGCCGCCGACGGGTACGAGTCCGATCCCGGCTTCCGCACCACCGACCTGCGCAGCCTCGCCGCCGAGAACGCGGTGGCGCCGCACGAGCTCGGCCTCCTCGCCACGGCGAAATCGATCCTGGCCTGGCATGCCCACCACGGCTTCTGCGCCAATTGCGGAACCGCCACCCGTTTCGCCGCCGGCGGTTTCCGCCGCGAATGCCCGACCTGCGAGACCCATCACTTCCCCCGCGTCGATCCCGTGGTGATCATGCTGATCCGGCGGGGAGAATCCTGCCTGCTCGGGCGCTCGCCGCGCTTCAAGGAGGGCATGTATTCCTGCCTCGCCGGCTTCCTTGAGCCCGGCGAGACCATCGAAGACGCGGTCCGCCGCGAGACCCTCGAAGAGGCGGGGCTGAGGATCGGCGCGGTGGCCTACCACGCCTCGCAGCCCTGGCCGTTCCCGTCGTCGCTGATGATCGGTTGCGCGGCCGACTCCCTGGACGAGGCGATCACCATCGATCCGGCCGAGCTCGCGGATGCCCGCTGGTTCACCCGCGACGAAGTCTCCGCGATGATCGCCGGCACCCATGGCGAGGGTTTGACCGTGCCGCCGCCC
Source organism: Methylobacterium bullatum (assembly GCF_014845095.1). GTDB lineage: Bacteria > Pseudomonadota > Alphaproteobacteria > Rhizobiales > Beijerinckiaceae > Methylobacterium > Methylobacterium bullatum. The sequence continues at coordinate 8,933 of NZ_NKUG01000115.1, forward strand.
ATGGCGATCGCGCATCTGCTCATGCGCGCCTTCGTCGAGGAGCGGCTCTAACGGGCTGTGGAAACCGGTCGCCGGGCACATGACAGTGGCATTTTTGTACCGCCACGAGGGAGAGTCAGCCACGTCGTGTCTTGGTTAAGAATTTCGGACGGTCGTTCCGAAATTGTGTCTTCCCGGCACTATCCCAGGATCACGCCTTTGATTCACGTCGCTGCCTCAGTGGAGGCGGTGAGGGGACGATGGCGAAGATTGTGTTGGGTGTCGGCGCGATGATCGGGATGATGACCGGAACCGTGGCTGCGGCGGACCTGCCCCGTCGTTCCGCACCGCCGCCCGTCTTCGTGCCTGTCCCGGCTTTCAGCTGGACCGGCTTCTATGCGGGCGTGCAGGCCGGATACGGCTTCACCGACCGGCAGACCGTCCGCACGGCGGCGACCTCGGTGAATGGCAGCGGCACCGATTTCTTCATCGAGCGCTCCGGCATCGCCTCGCTGTCCTCACGTCAGCAGGGCTTCGTGGCCGGCGGTCAGGCCGGGTACAATTACCAGCTCACCCCCGGCGCGGGCCTCGTCCTCGGCATCGAGACCGATCTCGCCTATACCGATCTCGACGAGACCAAGCGCAGGTCGCGTGGCCTCTTCGGTTCGGGCAGCGATTCGGCCGTGGTCACCACCACGCGGCAAAGCCTCGATTTCCTCGGTACCGTGCGCGGCCGGCTCGGTTACGCGTTCGATCGCGTCCTGGTCTACGGCACCGGTGGTCTCGCCTACGGCAACGTGAACTACCAGAGCGCGACGAGCTTTCAATTGGCGGGAGTCCCGACCCTCGACCTCTTCGGCGGCGGGATCGACCGTCTCGAGACCGGCTTCGCCTATGGCGGGGGCATCGAATACGCCCTGCCGACCGAGAGTTTCCTCAACGTCTTCCGGTCCTCCGCGGTGACGCTGAAGGTGGAATACCTGCATTACGATCTCGGCAAGCGCAGCGTCCCGCTGACGAGTTCCAGCGGACTCGGCCAGTCCCTGGTGGAAGCGACCTCGCGCTTCCGCTCGGAGGGAAGCGTCGTCCGGGTTGGGCTGAACTACAAGTTCGGCTCCTGAGGTCTCGGGAGGTCCGGCTCGCGATGCCCTCAGGGGCATCGCGGCGGCTTATCCTTCCGACGCTGTCGGCAGAGCGACCGTCCAGGGCTCGTCGAGCCGGACCTCTTCGAGATTGATGCCCGTCCCGCCGCGATCGACCACCAGGAACTCCTGAGGGGCGCCGAAGGGGGTCAGCACGCCGTGCCAGGTGCCGACGTCGTAGCAGATCCCCTGGCCCGGCGCCGTGACGAAGGCCTGCGGCGGGCCGGGCCGCCCGTCCTCGTCGGGGCAGACCACGACGAGGAACGGCGCGGCATTCAGCGGCACGAAGGCCTGCGCGCCGAGGGGATGGCGCTCGACGAGGCCGACGCTCAGCGGCAGGGGATAGGGTTGGGCCTCCACGAGGCCGATCACCACCCGCGCGCCCTCGCCCATGGCGCGGACCTCCGCCAGATCGTGGAAGCGGCGGGCCATGCCCGCATTCATGGGGCGCGGATCGACGGCCGCCTTGTCGATGACCGTCCCGAACGGGGCGAAGGCCTCGGGCGTGAGCGGGCGGGCGACGATGTGGCGGGCGCCCATCACCCGAACCTGCGCGGCGTCAGGGCCGGGTGGCGGTTGACGTCCTTGTAGAGCAGGTAGCGGAAGGGGCCGGGGCCGCCCGCGTAGCAGGCCTGGGGGCAGAAGGCGCGCAGCCACATGAAATCGCCGGCCTCCACTTCGACCCAGTCGCGGTTGAGCCGATAGACCGCCTTGCCTTCGAGCACGAAGAGCCCGTGCTCCATAACATGGGTCTCCTCGAAGGGGATCGAGGCGCCGGGCTGGAGCGTCACGATGTTCACGTGCATGTCGTGGCGCACGTCGTCGGGAGAGACGAAGCGGGTCGTGGCCCAGACGCCGTTCGTACCGGTCATGCCCCGGGGCTCGATCTCGGAATCGTGGCGGATGAAGGCGGGGGGCACGTCGATGCCCGGCACGGGCTCGTAGGCCTTGCGGATCCAGTGGAAGCGGGTCGGCTCGTCGCCGCCATTGCGCAGCGTCCAGGCGGCGCCCGGCGGCAGATAGACGTAGCTGCCCGGCCGCAGGGCATGTGTTGCCCCGTCGAGGACGAGGCTGGCATGACCGCCGACCACGAACAGCACGCCCTCGGCGCGGGGATCGAGTTCCGGGCGTTCGCTGCCGCCGCCGGGGGCGACCTCCATCAGGTACTGGGCGAAGGTCTCGGAGAAGCCGGAGAGCGGCCGGGACAGGATCCAGGCGCGGGTGTCGTCCCAGAACGGCAGCACGCTGGTGACGATGTCACTCATCACGCCCTTCGGGATGACCGCATAGGCTTCCGTGAACACGGCCCGTCCGGTCATCAGCGCGGTCTGGGGCGGCAGGCCCCCGCAGGGCGGGTTGTAGGAAGAGGCGGTCATGGGCTCGTCTCCAACAGGTCATGCGGCCCGTCCGGACCATCGTCGTCGCGGGCGCAGCGCCGGATGCGCACCCTGAGCCTACGCCTTGGCGAGGGGGCTATCGAGCACCGCCGCCGTGTCGGTGGCGACCTCTCCGTTCAGGACGCGGTGGGCCTGCGCCCGGTCGATATCGCCCTCCCAGGCGGCGATGACCACCGTCGCCACGCAATTGCCGATGAGGTTGCCGAGGGCCCGGGCGATGCCGACGAACCAGTCGATGGACAGAACCAGCACCAGCCCGATCACCGGGATTTCCGGCACCGCCGACAGAGTCGCCGCCAGGACGACGATGGCCGATCCGGGGACGCCGTGTGCGCCCTTGGAGGTCAGGAGGGCGATGCCGAGGATCAGCATCAGGTGCCCGAAGGACAGGGGCGTGTTGGTGGCCTGCGCGATGAAGACGGTGGCGAGGGTGAGGTAGAGGGAGAAGGCGTCGAGGTTGAACGAGTAGCCCGTGGGGATCACGAGGCCGACGGTGGAATCGCGGATGCCGAGCCGTTCGAGCTTGCGCATGATCTGCGGCAGCACGCTGTCGGAGGAGGCCGTGCCCGCCACCACCATGAGTTCCTCGCGCAGATAGGCCAGGAGCTTCAGGATGCTGAAGCCGGCCGCGCGCAGGATCGCGCCGAGCACGACGAAGACGAAGAAGGCGACGCCCACATAGAACAGGACGACCAGCATCCCGAGCTGCCGCAGGGAGCCGATGCCGTACTTGCCGACGGTGAAGGCGACGGCGCCGAGGACGCCGAGGGGGGCCAGCCGCACGATGAAGCCGATGATCTTGAACAGGACGGCGGTGATCCGCTCGATGCTCTGCGCCAGGGGCTGCCCGTGCTCGCCGAGCAAAGCCAGTCCCGAACCGAACAGGATCGCGATGATGAGGACCTGGAGGATGTCGCCCTTGGCGAAGGCGTCGACGATCGTGGTCGGGATGATCTTCATCAGGAAGTCGACGGTGCCCGTCACCTGCCCGACCCGGTCGGTGTAGCTGGCGATGGCCTTGGCATCGAGGGTGGAGGGATCGATGTTCATGCCGGCCCCCGGCGCGAACGCGTAGGCGAGGACGATGCCGAGGACGAGGGCCACGGTCGTGACCGCCTCGAAATAGATCAGCGCCTTGAGACCGACCCGGCCGACCTTGCGCAGATCCCCCGCCCCGACGATGCCATGCACGACGACACCGAAGACCAGGGGCGCGATCGCCATCTTGATCAGCTTGATGAACCCGTCGCCGAGGGGCTTCAGGGCGACGGCGAAATCCGGCCATACGATGCCGAGAACGATCCCGAGGACGAGGGCCGCGACCACCTGACCGAACAGGGACGCAAAGAAGCGCTGCATGCGAACCTCCAACCGTTGCTTCAGGCCGTTCGTCGCTCCGCGTGCCCGGCCCCGGTGCATCGGAAGGGTCGTCGATGTGACCGCGCCACGTCGGGGGGACTCACCCGGGTGCGGCATGCCGTCGCCAATCGCCGAGTGCAGCATTGTTCGACCCGCGCCGGCCGTCAAATATCTCTTTCGTCGCCATTAAGAGCTTCCACATATGAATGGCGGCCATGGAACTACGCCACCTCCGCTACTTCGTCGCCGTCGCAGAAAAGCTGAGTTTCACGGCGGCTGCGGAGGCCCTCGGCGTGGCGCAGCCGCCATTGAGCCAGCAGATCCGCGATCTGGAGACGGAGATCGGAACCTGCCTGCTGGAGCGGACGACCCGCCGCGTCTCGCTCACCCAGGCGGGCCAGGATTTCCTGGTCCGGGCGAGGGCCATTCTCCACAGCGCGCAGGACGCCACCGAGCGGGCGCATGCCATCGGCTGCGGCAGCGTCGGCGTGCTCAATGTCGGCCTGACGGGCTCGATGCTCGCCGGACCGCTCGGCGGACTGATCCATAAATTCCAGGAGACCTTCGCCGGCGTCGACATCCAGATCCACGAAATGTCGCCGGACAAGCAGATCGCCGCGCTGAAATCGGGGCAGACGGACATCAGTTTCCTGCGCACGCCGCCGCAGGACCCGGACCTCCTGAGCGAACTGGCCTGGAGCGAGGGGATCGCCGTGGTCCTGCCCAAGGGCCACGGGATCGTGAGCGAGTCGGTGACCTTGAGCCGCCTCAAGGACGAGAAATTCGTCTTCCTGCGCCTGCGCGATTCGCTGTTTGCCAGGCACATCCTGCAATGCTGCATCGGCGCCGGCTTCTATCCGACCATCTCGCAGCAGGCGGTGGAGGCCGCCTCGCTCACCAGCCTCGTGGCGGCGGGATTCGGTGTCGCCCTGATCCCGGAATTCGTGGCGAAGCTCGCCCATGCGAACGTCACTTACAGGCCCGTCGTCTCGCCGATCCTGTCGGCGGATGTCCACGCCCTCTATCACCTGCGCTCGGGACCGATGGCGCAGAATTTCCTGGCCCTGATGCGCAGCGATGCGGAGCGTCTGGCCGCCGAATTGCGGCGGGGATGACGCCTCGGTCGGCTGCAGACCGGTGTTCAACATTGGCTAACCAATCGGGCCCACCCTGGCGGCCATGTCGAAACAAACCGTCAAAACCGCACGCTGTGCCCTCTGGCTGGCCTCGCTGGCCCTCTGTTGCGTGTGCGCCTTCCAGCTGATGAAGATCCCCAAGACCGCCCCTCAGCCCGGTCCTCACGCCTCGCTCAGCCGCGACCCCGACACGACGGGATCGATCGACACTGGGCCGGTGAAGGTCTGCCGACCGACCGTCTGTTAATGACTTCCCACCGATCGGCCGGGATGGACACCATTCGTTAACCACGGCGCCGCACTGATGGGGCAACCCAACTTGCAGGTACCCGAGTGTTCCAGGCCCGTTCGATCGGCATCGAAGATTTCAACGACGACTGCCCTGTTTCCGGCGACGAGCTCGGACAGATCTACCGTGCCCACGCCGACGCGATCCCCGCGCTGATGGCCACGATCCCCGAGCGGACCCGCGCCCGCCTCGCCGCCTTCCTCTATGGCCGGAGCCATACCCGCGAACTCGCCACGCGGGTCGCCGCCTCGTGCCACGCGACCACCCTGCGGCAGGTCGCAGGCGATCTCGGCGACGCGATCCATCGGCAGTCGCGACAGGGCTACGCGCCCCCCACCTATGGCGACGGACACCGCGCGTCGAAGAAGGGCGTCAGCCTCGCGGGATCGGGGACGACGGGTAGCTATCGTCTCTGAACCCAATAGGACCGGCCAGCGCGGCTAATCCATGCCGCGCGCGGCGCGCCATGCCGCCAACGCACGCTCGCGCGCATCGTAGAGAGATCGGAGGCGACTTCCCTCCTCGCCCCGGCCGGCGCGCTGGGCCGCCATCTCGTCGATCCTCTCGGATCCGAACACGCTCGCCAATTCCGCGATCCACGCCGCGTCGGCGGCGATCAGGGCGGCCTCCGTCGAGGCGAGCACGGGGGTGGAGAAACCCGGAAAGAGGTTGAGATTCATCCGCGCCGCTACGGAGCTTCATACAAAAAAGTTTCATGCCTCATTCCAGGGGGCATTCTGGCCAGCGGGCGGTCTGGCGTCGCCCTCCACCTCGCCATGGGGAGAGTTTCCAGAAGGCCGTCTGGATCGGGCGTGCGCCTCGAAGGGTGATTTTTCCTAGGAAGTCGCCTATGCCCATGCCCGTTTGTGCGAAGACACATCTCGGGAGGCAGGCATCGCCGACGCTACGATTACGCGCGCACCATCGCGTCTGCGCTCGCTGGCCGGCCTCGTGGCCGCCACCGTCCTGCTGCCCCTGGCCGTCATGCTGCTCGGGGTCTGGGAGCAGGAGCGCGCCGCCGCCGACTGGGCCGATCTCGATGCGGAACGCCTGCACCTGACGCGGATCGTCCAGGATCTCGAGGCGCGGGAGCCACGGGACGGCCGCATCGATTACCGCATGCAGTTCCGCCGCAACGGTCAAACCTATGGCGGCCCCCTCGCCCTGGTTCAGGCCCGGGCGGCGCGCGACGAGACCGCGACCCTGACCCTGCTGATGGACTGGCGCCGGACGCTGCCGCCCGTCGTCATCGCGGCCGGGGGCATCGCGGCGGCCCTGTCCGTCCTCGTCCTCCTGGCCGGCGCCGTCCTGGGATGGATGGGACGGGCCTCGCGGGACGTGCTGGTGGGCGGCTTCTCCCTGGTGCGACGGCTGCTGCCTCCCATCCTCGCCATCCAGGTCCTCCTCACCGCCGGAGGGTTCGTCGCCGCCGTGATCTTCGAGGCCGGCATCCTCGCCAGGCCCGGTCTCGGCAGCGGAGAGATCAAGCTGCTCATGATCGCCGCCGTGGCCGTCGGGGCCGTCCTCGTCACGGCGGGCGCGACCGTCCTCGGCCTGCGCCGCGCGCTGGCCGCGTTCGAGCCCGACCCGCTGCCGATCCTCGGCCGGACCGTCTCGCCGGCCGAGGCGCCCGGCCTGTGGCGTCTCACCGAGGGGCTCGCCGAACGGCTGGGAGCGCTCAAGCCCGAGGCCGTGGTGGTGGGCCTCACCGGAGGATTCTTCGTCAGCGCCGGGCCGGCCGTTGTGGAGCCGGGGGGCGAGCGCCTGACGGGCCGCATCCTCTATCTCCCGCTGCCCTACCTCGCCCTGATGCGCGGCGACGAGGTGGCGGCGATCATCGGCCACGAACTCGCCCATTACGCCGGGGGCGACACCGCCTACAGCCAGCGCTTCCTGCCGATCTATGCCGGGGTCGGACGCTCCCTCGACGCGGTGGCGGAAGGGCATGCCGGATCCTTCGGGCTGCTGACCCCGTCCTTGCGCCTCGGCGCCTTCGTGATGGAGCGGTTCCACCTCGCCGTGCGGCACTGGAGCCGGGCGCGGGAATTCGCCGCCGACGCCGCGGGCGCCGGACCGACCTCGGCGGATGCCGCCGCGCGGGCGCTGCTCCGCACCGGCGCGGTTCAGCCGCGCATCGCCGAGATTCTCGATGCCGCCGCCGAGAAGCCCGGATCGGCCCCCGCCGATCTCGTCGCCGCGATCCTCGATCACGTGATCGCGCGCGGCCTCGACGACCCGGCCGCGCATCTGGAGGCCGAGCAGCCCCACCCCACCGACACCCATCCGCCGACCCGCGAGCGCATCGCCGCCCTCGGCAGAACCCTCGACGCCGAACTCCTGGCCGCCGCGGCCATCGTGCCGCCGCCCCACGCGCTGGGCCAGCTCGCCGCCTATTTCGCGGACCCCGCCGGATTGTGCCGGACGGCCACGGCGGATTTCCGGGGAGCCGTGGAGGAGCATGACGCGGCCGTACGGGCGCATCTCGAAGCGACGGCGGCGGCGATCGGCACCGAGGAGCGGGTGCTGCGCGAGAACAGCCGGCCCGGCGCCATCGTCCTCGCGGTCACCGGACTGCTCTTCGCCTCTTTCGCCCTCGGCCTGGTGACCCTCGGCTTTCCGGGATTGTCGGCCTGGGAAGCGCGCCTCGTGGCATGGGTGGCCCTTGCCTGCGGGGCCGCGCTTGCGGGTTTCGGCCTGTTCAGGCTGTGGCGGGGTGAGCGGACCACGATGATCCTGCGGCCCGAAGCCCTGGCGATCCCCGGCCTCGACCGGCCCATCCCCTGGGACGACATGGCCGACCTCGACATGACCCTGCAGCAGACCGGAATCGTCACGCGCCTGCTGCTGCCGCCGGAAGCGCCGTTCCCGCAGCTTGTGCCGGGAGGCCGGAAGATCCGCCTCGACCCCAAGCGCCGCATCGTCACGATCAGGGCCGGCCTGCCGCGGAAGATGACGCTGCAGGACTTCGCCGACCTGATCGGCCGCTACCGCCACGCGGCGGAAGCGCGCCGCGTCCTCGCCGAGGCCGGCTCATCCCCGGCCCGCTCCACCCCCGACGCCAGAGCCACGTGAGGCCCGCACCCATGACCGCTTCCGCGAAAAGCCCGGACACCTTGCGCCTCCCCCCTCCCCGCCAGGGCTGGGGCAACATATTCTGGACGCTGTTCGGCCTCGCGGCGCTCGCGGGCCTCCTGGGCGCCTGCCTCGTCTACACGGCGCCGCCGCTGCTCTCGGATTGGCAGGTCCGCGACACGGCCCATCCCGTCGCCGACGCGCGGGTGACGGACGGCAAGTGCAGTGCCAAGATCGTGATCCACATCTGCGACGCGACGCTGAACCTGCGCACGCCCAACGGCACCGTGGCGCGCCGGGTGAACTACGTGTTCACCGGCCTACATGTGGGCGATTACAGCATCCGGGTGATGGCCGATGCGGGCCGTCCCGACCTCGTCACCACCGATCTCGGCCTCGACCGGCTGTGGAACCGCACCCTCACCTTCCTGGCGATCACCGGGGCGCTGGCCGCAATCATCGTGCTGGGCATCGCCGGGATGATCCGCAACCGGCGCGCGACCTCCTGAAGGCGCCTCGCTCCGGCCGTCGAACCGTCACCCCAGGCCCGTGATCCGGGGCCGCCGCACCACGAAGGAACCGCCGCATGATGTCACGCCGCCACGTTCTCGAAGCCACCGCCCTCGTCCTGCTCTCCGCATCGGCGGCATGGGCCGAGCCGACGGTGGGCCTCGCCGAGCGCCGGGCGATCGCCGCCTACCGCCAGGACCGCTATCCCGCCTACGAGAAGGCGATCCAGGACGCGGCGGGCATGCCCGTGCCGGTGGAGGTCGCCTGGGACCAGCTGACGATCCCCGGCGATGCCAAGTACTATGCGGACGAAGGCTATTTCGGGAAGACGATCTTCGAGCCCATCGCCGCCGGGCTGAAGGAGGTCGGCAAGGACAAGATGGGCCGGGACGCCCTTGCCCAGAAGCTCAAGGCGATCCGCATCCGGTTCGACGAGAAGACCGCGCCGGCCTCGAACTACCCCAACGGGCTGACCTTCGAGGGCGGCACCCTCGACGTGAACTGGCGGCCCTTCTCCAACGTCGCCGACTTCAAGGACAGGGTCGATGCCGTGGTGAAGGTTCTGGAAAAGAACCTCTGATCGCAACGCTGGCCGCGTCTCCTTCAGGCGCGGCCGAGAAGCCGGTGAACCTGCCACGTGATCATCATGCTCGACGCCATAAGGATCGCGTAGAGAAGGTTGAGAAGAAGCGGCGTGTCGTGCATCGGCCCGAACCCGTGCTGGTACGGTGGGAGGAAAGCACCTCCCTGGCAACAACCGGGCCATGCCCTCCCCGCCGACGGGCCGTTCACGACGTCTGCGGGCCGGTGGGTTCGAGGGCCTTGGCGGAGACCAGGCGCATCAGGACCGCCAGCAGGTCGGTCTGGGTGACGATCCCGAGGACGCTGCGATCCTCGGCCGTGACCACCACCGCATGCGTGTGTCCGTCGCTCAGCGGCTCGACCAGCGAAAGCACGGCCTCGTCCGCCATGGCGGTCCTGGCCGTCGACATCACCTGCGCGATGGCCCCGTCACCGCGCAAGGCGAGTTCGCGCAGGCCCAGCGTGCCGGCGAGCCGGCCCGCGCCGTCGATCACGGGCAGGGTCCGGATGTTGTGCTTGAGCAGCAGCTCGCGTGCCCTCGCGACGGGCTCGTCCACACCGATCGTGACCACGTCCCGCGACATGACCGTGCCGCAGTCGAGCTCCCCATGGGCGCGGGCCATGGCCTGGCTCTCGACCTCGCGGAGCAACCGATCCAGGTCGGTCCGGTCGATGTCGAGGGTTTCGTTCAAGGACTCGAGCGCCGCGTCGACGTCGCGGGCATTGAAGCCGACGCGGAGCGGAGCGGGCAAATCGGCCGTTCCATGGACGTTGACGGGCGCCGCCTGCGGAACATGCGGATATTGCCGTCCCGACAGGCGATGGAAGGCGATGCCGAGGCCAACCAGGATGAGGGAGTTCAGGCAGACGGGGACGAAGGGAAACAGGAAGCCGGACGACGCGATGGCCGGCCCGCCGATGAGCGCCGTCAGGGCGGCGGCACCGCCCGGCGGATGCAGGCAGCGCGTGAACGACATCGCCGCGATGGCGAGCGAGACGCCGACGCCGATGGCCAGCACGGGGTTGGGGATGAAATAGGCCGCCGTGACGCCGATCAGGGCCGAGATCGTGTTACCGCCGATGATCGGCCAGGGCTGGGCAAGGGGGCTCGCCGGCACGGCGAAGAGGAGCACCGCGGTCGCTCCCATCGGGGCGACGATCAGGGGAATGTGCGGCCCCTCCCCGACGATCCAGCCGCTGACGAGGCCGGTCAGCGCGATGCCCAGGAGAGCACCGAGGCAGGCGATGAGACGCTCGCGCAGCGTCGCACCCGCGAGGATCGGCCGAAACAGGCGAGATCCGAGCAGGTCGCCGAGACGACGTCCAGGACCAGCAATGTTGGACATCCTCTCCTACCCCTCCCCCGTTCGACCGCGCACTCGGCCGCTCATCGCCGCCATCGCTGGCTCACGAGCCTGGTATACCAGAGAGAGTTTTACAGGCCGCGTCGAGATTTGCAATCTCGATAGGCATTTTGCCTTTTGGTGAGGCAATCCGGGCGTCCGATATAGTCGCACGACGCTTTCGCGTTCCGATCGCTCACAATTTTGGCCGCCGCCGAGTATGCGAGCGTGAGATCCTGCCTGCCGATCACTGTCCTGTGATCGATGATGCGGGTCATCCGAGGGCGCTCGCGCTGCGGTCCTCTCCGGACCTGCGGCTCGCTCGGACGGCGATGGCGGCTCTGGCCATCGCGCCCCTATGACGCCACACGGCCGGGGCATCGACACCGCCACCGGCTCCACCATGAAAGAGGCGCATGGAAAGCGTTACCGTCGTCCTGGCCCTGCTGCTGTCCGTCCTCGTCAGCGGCGCCCTCGGCCGCCTGCTTCCGCTGCCGTTGCCGTTGATCCAGATCGCCATCGGCGTGGCCCTGGCCCTGGGACCGCTGCCGAGCACGTCCCTCGACCCCGAAATCTTCTTCCTCGTCTTCCTGCCGCCGCTTCTGTTCCTCGATGGCTGGCGTATTCCGAAGCGTGACCTGTTCCGGGACGGCAAGACCGTGCTGGCCCTGGCGCTGGGCCTTGTGGTCCTGACCGTGCTCGGCATCGGAACGCTGATCCACGGCATGATCCCGGGGATGCCGCTCGCCGTGGCCTTCGCCCTCGCGGCCGTCCTGTCGCCGACGGACCCCATCGCGGTCTCGTCCGTGGCGGCGCAGGCCCCGGTTCCGCGCCGTCTCATGCACATCCTCGAAGGCGAGGCCCTCCTCAACGACGCCACCGGCCTCGTCTGCCTGCGCTTCGCCATCGCCGCCGCCCTCACGGGCACCTTCTCGCTGCCCCAGGCCGCGACCACCTTCGTCTGGCTCGCGCTGGGCGGCATCGGCATCGGCGCCGCGACCACCTTCCTCCTCATGGGCGCGCAGGACCTCCTGCGGCGGCGCACGGGCGAGGATCCCGGCCTGCAGATCCTGTTCAGCCTGCTCACGCCCTTCGGCGCCTATCTCGCCGCCGAGCATGTCCACGCCTCCGGCATCCTCGCCGCCGTCGCGGCCGGCATCGCCATGACCTATGTGGAGATCCAGGGCCGCAGCCTGGGCGCCACGCGCGTCCGGCGCACCGCCGTCTGGGACACGGTGGCTCTGGCCGCCAACGGCTCGATCTTCGTCCTGCTCGGCGAGCAACTGCCGGAGGTGCTGCGGCAAGCCGTCAAACAGGCGGACGTCCAGGGGGCCGGCTGGCTCGTCGCCTGGATCCTGGCCATCACCGCCGGCTTGATGGCGATCCGCTTCGTCTGGGTCTGGATCTCGCTCCAGTTCGTGCTGATGAAGGCACGCCGGAGCGGCGATCGCCGGGAGACGCCGACCCTGCGCCTCGTGGCCGCGACGACCCTGGCGGGCGTCAAGGGCGCCATTACCCTCGCGGGTATCCTGACCCTGCCGCTCACCCTAGCGGACGGCGCGCCCTTCCCCGCGCGCGACCTCTCGATCCTCCTGGCGATGGGCGTGATCCTCACCTCGCTCCTCCTGGCGAGCACGGTCCTGCCCCCGCTGCTGCGGGGCCTGCGCCTTCCCCCCGAGCCCAGCCACGATGCCGAGGAGGACGCCGCCCGCGCCGCCGCGCGCGACGACGCCGTGAAGGCCATCGAGGCCCTTCAGCATCGGCTCGTGGAGGAACAGGAAGACGCCTCCATCGCGGTGGAAGCCAGCGCCCGCGCCATGGACCGCTACGAGGGGCTGGAAGCAGCGACGGCGGAGCCGCGGAAGGATGTCAGCCGCATCAAGCAACTCGCCCTCACCGAGAAGCGCCTGCGCCTCGCGGGCATCGAGGCCGAGCGCCAGGCCCTCTATCGCCTGCGCCGCTCGGAGGCCATCGACGACGTGGTGCTGCGGCGGCTCGTCCGGGAAATCGATCTGGTGGAGGCGCGCCTCGTCGTCTGAGCGGGTCGGGCGGGATCTGGGCGCGCGATATAATCCGTGACACCGCGTGCGCGCGAGCACGCCAAGAATGGAGATGGCGCCCCATATCTATTTCCAACAGCAACAAGCAGACCTCATTCCAGATCTGCAGCTTATAGGAGCCACGTCACCCCCATGAAGACCCGTATTGCCGCCATCGCCACTGCCCTCGTTCTTGGTGTGTCTTCGATTTCTTCGGCGATGGCTTACGATCGTCCTGCCCGTTACACGGGGTTCTCGCCCTACGATGTCGAGACGACGGGTTCGCTCCAGTCCCGTGGTGATGATGTCTCGCGCAACCCGTCCACCTGCCCGATGAGTTCGGCCGCCGAAGGCAACGCCAACCAGCAGAACTTCCCGGTCCAGCAATACGGCCAGACCTCGGGCGGGAACCGCTGCTGATCGGTCGACGAGGGTTCGCCGATGAAGCTGAAACCGTTCAACTACGCGATGATCGGCGTGTTCGCCGTCGGCCTCATCGCGACGATCGTCGGCTCGCTGAAGGTCGCCATGGGGTTCTGAGACCCCTTAGATCCGAGACGTCGTGCCAGGCCTCGATGAGTTCGCCTCATCGGGGCCTTTTCGCGCGCCGTCACGGCGATTGCGGCTTTGCGGATCCCGGATCGGTCGATGGCGAACCGGTGCGCCCGTCCGATCAGCCGAGCCAGGAGCCGGCCACTTCCGTCATCGCGCCGGGGGAGCCGCCGGTCTCGTCCGCCACCGGCCGGAACGCCAGGATCCGGCGCTCGACCTGAAATTTCGTCTGGATGGCGCGGGCCAGCTCCTCCTGCCCGAACGGCTTGGTCAGGCGCACGTCATCGGCGTGCTCGCCCTCCGCCGGGTCGGCGTAGCCGGTCGCGAGGATGGCCGGCAATCCGGGATGGTCCCGGCCGATCGCCGCGATGAGCTGCGTGCCGTTCATGCCCGGCATCAACTGGTCCGTGATCACGAGATCGAACGGTTCGGCGCAGCGCAGGACGTGCAGGGCCTGCGCGCCCGACGCCGCCTCCTTCACCACGTGACCGAGATCCTCCAGCAGGGCCGCCGTGTTCATCAGGACCAGCGGGTCGTCATCGACCACCAGCACCCTCAACGGTCTCGTCGCCGACGGGCAGAGGGCCGTTTCCGGCACCGCCTTTCCCGGGTCGCCGGCCTCGGCCTCGGGCAGCCACAGCTCGGCCGTCGTGCCCTGGCCCGGAACGCTCCTGAGACGCAGCCGGCCGCCCGACTGCTCGGCGAAACCGTGGATCATGGAGAGCCCCAGCCCGGTGCCCTTGCCGACACCCTTGGTCGTGAAGAACGGCTCGGTGGCGCGGGCCAGCGTCTGCGCGTCCATGCCGTCCCCCGTATCGGTGACCGACAGGCAGACATAGTGACCCGGAGCGAGGCCGGGAATTTCGTCGGGGGCGACCACCGCGTCGCGCGCCGCGATGGTGATCCTGCCGCCCTCCGGCATGGCATCGCGGGCGTTGACGGCGAGATTGAGCAGGGCCAGTTCGAGCTGGTTGGCATCGACGTTGGCGAGCGGCAGCTTCGGGGGGAACCGCGTGGCGACCGGGATGCCCGCACCGATGGAGCCCTGCAGCAGCTCGGTCATGCCCCGCACGAGCTCCGGCACGTCCACGGGGCCGGTTTCCAGCTTCTGCTGGCGGGCGAAGGCGAGCATGCGCTTGGTCAGCGTGGCGCCCCGCTCGGCCGCCTGAATGGAGTTCTCCACCAGCTGCAGCAGCTTGCGATCCGGCGGGAGGCGCTTGCGGGCGAGATGCAGATTGCCGAGCACGACGGCGAGGAGGTTGTTGAAATCGTGGGCGACACCCCCGGTGAGCTGACCGATCGCCTCCATCTTCTGCGACTGGACGAAGCGTGCGCGCGCGTCCTCGAGAGCCCGCTCGGTGTTCCGCCGCTCCGTGACGTCCCGCGTGATCTTGGCGAAACCGATCAGCTCGCCATGCTCGCCCCGGATCGGATCGATGACAACATGCGCCCAGAAACACGTCCCGTCCTTGCGGACGCGCCGGCCTTCGGCTTCGAAACGGCCTTCGGTGGCCGCCGTCCGGAGCGCCTGGGCGGGCAGGCCCGAGGCGCGGTCCGCGTCGGTGTAGAAGCGCGAGAAATGCTCGCCGATGATCTCGTCGTCCGTGTAGCCCTTGAAGCGCTGGGCGCCGCGATTCCAGCTCGTGACCTTTCCCTGAGGGTCGAGCATGTAGATGGCGTAGTCCCGCACGCCCTGCACGAGCAGGCGGAACTGCTGCTCGCTCCGTTCGAGGGCGGCCAGGGCGGCCCGTCGCTCGGTGAGGTCGCGGGTGACCTTGGCATAGCCGACGAGGGTACCGTCCTCGCCACGGATCGGATCGATGAGCACGTGCGCCCACATCAGGCTGCCGTCCTTGCGGACGCGCCATCCCTCCTGCTCGAACCGCCCCTCGGTCTCGGCGATCCTCAAGGCCCGGCCGGGCAGACCGATGGCCCGGTCGTCGTCGGTGTAGAAGCGGGAGAAGTGCTCGCCGATGATCTCGGCGTCGGTATAGCCTTTGAATCGCTGGGCGCCGCGGTTCCAGCTCGCCACCCGCCCCTGCGGATCGAGCATGTAGATGGCGTAATCGACGATGCTGTCCACCAGCAGGCGGTACCGCTCGTCGTCGACGACCAGGGCTTCGACCGCATCCGCCGCCGTCATGGCGTGACCGATGGTGGGTTCTCGATTGCAGACATCGTCGGCCATGGGTCCACCCTACTCGATACCGAACACGATGTCGGCTGCGTCGCCTTTCGGACGCTTCGCTGACCCACCCGGTGACTGGTGCCCCAACGCTCCATGACCATACCTCGACCGGACGTCGGAGACAGTCTCACGCCTGTCGCAACAGAATGACTGGATTTCTATTCCCGCTTCAATGCGGGATGACTGTCAATTGATAAGTTCTGCCGCTCAGGCGCCGCAGCGCGGGGCCTCGAAGCCGGTCAGCGGAGGCCCTGTGCCGGAACGGCGGTCGCCATCGGCGGCGATGGTGAAGCGGGTCGTCATGGGGATGCAGGCGCAGGGCCGTGGCGGACGCGCTCCGTCCTCAGTCGATCACCTCGACGATCCGGCGGGTGCCCGGCTCGACCAGCACCGGGATATCGTTCACGACGGTGTAGTTGTAGCCTTTCAGGGCGAATTCGGGAGGCACGTCGTAATAGACGACACCGCCCTCGGGCAGCACGGCGCCGACATGCACCTTGCCTCGATAGGCGAAGGACGGGCGACGCTCGCCCCGCGTGTAGATCCTGAACCGTTCCCGGCGATCGATGCCGAGGATCTCGTTGGCGGTCCCGACCGCGCCTCCGATCACGCTGCCGACGGCCGCGCCGAGGGGGCCGGCGATGTTGCCGCCGCGCTCGGCACCGTCCTCGGTGCCGCGGGCGTAACCTTGTGCATGAGCCGCCATCCCGACGCTCAACGCCGCGAGCACACCCGCCGCAACACCTAACCGCATGGGTTTTCCGCCCTCGTTCCCGACGTGCCGACAAGGCCGGACGACCGAAATCCCCCGACGGCCTCTTCATGGCGCGTTATCGTTAACGAAATCCGCCCGTCGGCGCGGGCCCCGATCCGACCGGCTTCCGCCATTGGGGGGATGGTGCCGGATGAGGGGATTGAACCCCCGACCTTCGGTTTACAAAACCGCTGCTCTACCGCTGAGCTAATCCGGCCCGATGCGCTAGCTACCAGCCGCGGGCGCGCCGTTCAACCGTCGATGAACGGGGTGTCGGCGCCCTGTCGTCCGACGAGGCCGGCCGCCCGGCGTTCCTCTCCTCCGGCCCGGCCCCGGATCGACTCATGTGGGCGGGGCGTCTTGGCAACATGTTAATCTGTCGCCGCCATGCTGACGAACAACATGAGATTTCGGGGCGGGCGACCAAGGACATGCATATCGTCATCGTCGATACCAGCCGCGTTGTCCTGAAGGTCGTTGCCGGCATGCTCGAGCCGCAGGGCCATAACGTCGATGTCTTCACCGACTCGCAGGCCGCCCTCGACTTCGTCACCTACACGCCGACCGTGCGAGTCCTGATCACGAGCCTCGAAGTCCGCCCCTTGAGCGGCCTCGAACTGTGCTGGTCGGCGCGTCTCATCGCCGAGACCAACCGGCCGCTCTACGTCATCACCATGTCCTCGGCCCGCAATTCCCGCAATCTCGCCGAGGCGCTCGACAGCGGGGCGGACGATTTCATCGAAAAGCCCCCCGGCGCCGAGGAGCTGCATGCCCGCATGCGGGCGGCGGACCGCCTGACGACCATGCAGAGCGAGCTGATTCGCCTCGCCGAGACCGACCCGCTCACCGGCCTCCTCAACCGGCGCGCCTTCCTGCAGCGGGTGCGGGACGCCGCCGATCGTGTGGGCAACCACGGCGACATGTCGGCGATCCTGGTGGATATCGACCATTTCAAACGCATCAACGACGAATACGGCCACGATGTCGGCGATGCGGCGATCCAGAGCGTCTGCAAGACCATTGCGGAGGAGGGCATCGTCGGGCGGCTCGGAGGCGAAGAGTTCGGCATCGTTCTTCCGCACCGGCCTGTGACCGATGCCGAGGCGCTCGCGTCACGACTGCGCCGCCTCGTGGAGGCCCTGCGCATCCGCGGCGCCCGCACCCCGATCCGCCTCACCTGCAGCTTCGGCGTGAGCCAGTGGAGCGACGGCGATACGATCGAGGCCATGATCAAGCGGGCCGATATCGCCCTCTACGAGGCCAAGACCACGGGGCGCAACCGGGTGATGTCGGCCGCCGCCGACCTCGTCCTCGCCCGGGCGGGATGAGCCAATCCCATTTCGAACCGGGCTGTTCCTGATAGGGACAGGCACCCTGGCGCCATGGGCGCGCTTCCGTCCGCGTTAACCGAGATGACGCGGTTTTCGGACCTGTTTTCGTAAAATACCCCCGTGTATTCATGGGCCATGGCCCGGATTCGATGAAGAATCCGATGGAACGGGATTTGAACTGCTCTCCACCAGCCCGATCGCGATGTGTCGCGATGGGACAGAGGGGGGAGCGGCATGAACCAGGCCGTGGGGGTTTTGATCGTCGACGAGCCAGCGGGGCTCGGGCCTGTCCTGCGGGCCTTCCTGGAGCATGAGCCCAGCCTGCATACGCTGGGCGAGGCCGATCTGCCGCTGGGCGGTCCGGGCACCGGGAGCG
Source organism: Methylobacterium bullatum (assembly GCF_014845095.1). Taxonomy (GTDB): domain Bacteria; phylum Pseudomonadota; class Alphaproteobacteria; order Rhizobiales; family Beijerinckiaceae; genus Methylobacterium; species Methylobacterium bullatum. Next base: position 26,982 of record NZ_NKUG01000115.1, read on the forward strand.
TCGTCGCCCTGGTGTTCCTGCCCGAGACCGCGTCGAAGAGCGCCCTCGCCCGGATCGCCGCGCTCAAGCGTCACCCGAACCTGCGCGTGCTGGTGGCCTTCCAGAGCCTCCCCGCCGAGACCCTGCGGAGCCTGCTCGAGGCGGGGGCCGATGCGGTGGTGGCGCAATCGGCGACCCCGCGGGAGATCAGCGCGACGATCGTGCGGCTGGCCCATGCGGGCGACGCGGACACGCAGGCCGCCGGCCCGGCGGAAGCCGGCGATGGGCTGACCCCGCGCGAAGCGGAGATCCTGCGGTTCCTCAGCGCCGGCTTCAGCAACAAGGAGGTGGCGCGCCGCCTCAGCCTCAGCGTGCGCACCGTGGAGACGCATCGGCTCAACCTGCGCCGCAAGACCCAGACGGGCCGGCTGAAGGACCTCGTCTGCCTCGCCCGGCAACTGGGTCTGGCCCCCGTGGTGGAGAGCGAGACGCCACGCCAGGGCAAGAGCGAATCCGGCCACCATGGCCACAAGGCCATCATCGAGACGATGGCGCGCCACTGAGGGAACGCGAGGCGACGGGCCGGCCGCCACAAGGGGCAGGGCGACGTCCCATGAGAGGGGTATCTGGATTCACATCGTTCGCGGGATGCGCCACCCTGCCCTCCTCCCCCTTGTGGGGAGACTTGGAGGTGGGGGTGGTTGGGCGCCCCACAGCTTACGGAGGCTGGGGGAACCACCCCCACACCTAACGTCTCCCCACAAGGGGGAGAGGAACGCGCTCTGCCCATAAGGGCAGATGCGTGAACCGAGTAGGCGAGCCGAGGGCAAGGTCTTCGCCCCTTCCGCCGGCGCGGCGCTGACAAGCTCGACCTATGCCGCGGCCCGAGCCCCGGACTCCGCCGGACGGGACCTCGCCTTTCGCGGCGCCGCCTTCCCCTTCTTGGCCGACACCTTGGCCTTGACCGAGACCCTGCCCTTCGCCGCGTCGAGACGCGCCCGCAGCAAGCCGAGGACCGCCGCCTCCTCCGGCTTCAGCCGGGCGATGTCCGTCCGCAACTCGTCCTCCACCGCATCCGCCACCTGGAGCAGCAGCGCGCCTTCCAGGTAGCCGTCGAGGATTTCGGGGTGGATGTAGCATTTGCGGCAGATGGTCGGCGTGTTGCCGAGCCGTGACGCGACGCTCTCGATGGCGGCGCGAAGGTTCTTCTTGGCCTTGGCCTCGCTGTCGAACGCCTCGAATTCCTGGAGGGCCAGCGCGGCGAGAACGGTGCCGGCCCAGGTCCGAAAATCCTTGGCGGTGATCTCCTGCCCGGTGATCTCGCGCAGATAAGCGTTGACGTCGGCGGAGGTGACGTCCCGCGTCTGGCCGGCGTCGTCGATATACTGGAACAGCTCCTGGCCCGGCAGGTCCTGGCAGGATTTCACGATGCGGGCCACGCGCCGGTCCTTCACCGACAGGTTCCACATCTTGCTGCTCTTGCCCTTGAAGCGGAACGTCAGCTCCGCCCCCGCGACGGTCACATGGGGATCGCGCAGGGTGGTGAGCCCGTAGCTCTTGTTGGTGCGGGCGTAATCGTCGTTGCCGACGCGGATCAGGGTCGCTTCGAGCAGGTGGACGATCGTGGCCAGCACCTTCTCACGGGAGAGGCCACGACGGCCCATATCCTCGTCCACCCTTGCGCGGATGGCGGGCAGGGCGTCGGCGAAGGCCATGATGTGCTCGAACTTCGTCGAGTCGCGCGCCTGCCGGAAATCGGGGTGGTAGCGGTACTGCTTGCGCCCCTTGGCGTCCCGGCCCGTGGCCTGGATATGGCCGTTGGCGCGGGGGCAGATCCAGACGTCGGTATAGGCCGGCGGGATCGCCAGGGACCGGATCCGCTTCAGGATCTTCGGATCGCGGACGGGCTTCCCCTTGGCGTCGCGATAAGAGAACCCCGTTCCGCTCTTCCGCCGCGTGAGCCCCGGCCGGTCGGCGTCGACATAGGTCAGGCCCGCCTCGATGGCCGCATCCCGCGGATCGGCGACGACACCGTCCTCTTCGCGATCCGCCGCCATCCTCCGCCTCCCGTCGGTTCTCAGGAACGATCAACCGGCGGGGCACGGGCGGCGTTCCGAGCCGGGCCGGCGGCGCGATGTCTCGCCCGGCCGCTTCATCGCCCCCGGCCTCCCGTCCGGCTTCGCACGAGGCGGCGGCGTGCTACAGCGCCTGTCATGGCCACGTCCCCCTCACCCTCCTCCGCGCCGATGAAGCGGCTCGTCTTCGTCGTCACCGAGGACTGGTTCTTCGCCTCGCACTTCCTGCCCATGGCACGGGCCGCCGTGGCGATGGGCCTGTCCGTGGCGGTGGTGACCCGCGTGCGCGCCCACCGGGCCGTGATCGAGGCGACGGGCGCGCGCGTGGTCGAACTGGAGGCCGAGCGCTCCAGCCTCAACCCCATGGCGGCGGGTTATGCGGCGGGCCAGCTCGCGGCGATCCTGAAGGGGCTGAAGGCTGACATCGTCCATTGCATCGCGCTACGCTCGATCCTCGTGGGCGGGACGGCGGCGGCGATGGCGGGCATCTCCGGCCGGGTCTACGCCCTGACCGGGCTCGGCCTGATGGGCGCGCGCGCCGACGTCGCGGGACGCATGGGCCGCCTCGCCCTGCGCCAGCTGATCCGTGGCCCCCTCGCCTCGAAACAGACCCGGTTCCTGTTCGAGAACCCGGACGACGCGATTGCCCTCGGCCTCGATCCGGCAGACACGGCGGTCACCATCGTCGGCGGGGCCGGCATCGATCCCGCTTTGCTCGCGCAGACGCCGCAACCGCCCTCCCCGCCCCTGCGCGTCGCCATCGTGGCGCGGATGCTGTGGTCGAAGGGCATCGACACGGCCGTGGAGGCGATACGACTCGCCCGTGCGGAGGGCGCGGCGGTGGAGCTCTCCCTCTACGGGGCGCCGGATGCCTCGAACCGGAGGGCGATCCCCGAAGAAACCCTGCGGTCGTGGAGCCGGGACGGCGTCACCTGGCACGGCCCGACCCGCGACGTGACCGGGGTGTGGGCGAAGCACCATGTCGGGTGCCTGCCCTCGCGGGGCGGCGAGGGCCTGCCGCGCACGCTGCTGGAGGCGGCGTCCTGCGGGCGTGCCCTCCTCACCACCGACGTGCCCGGCTGCCGCACGCTGGTCCGCAACGGGATCGAGGGCATGCTGGTGCCGCCCGACGACGCGCGGAGCCTCGCCGCCGCGCTGGTCCGGCTCGCCGCCGATCCGCTCCTCGTGGCGCGGATGGGCAAGGCCGCGCGGCGACGCGTGGTGGAAGGGGGGTTCACCGAGGATGCGGTGATGCGGGCCGTATCCGGCCTCTACGCGGATCTGCTGCGCCCATGACGCCCTCGGTCGATCCACTTCGCTTCATCCGCGCCAATACGCGGCTCCTGCCCGTGCCCCACGCGCCGGAGATCGTGCTGCATGTGGCCGACGAAGCCACGGAGCTGTGGCAGAAGACCGAGGACGAGCTCGATTCCATCGGCCTGCCGCCGCCGTTCTGGGCCTTTGCCTGGGCGGGCGGGCAAGCCCTGGCCCGGCATGTCCTCGACCGACCGGAGCTCGTCGCCGGGCAGCGCGTCCTCGATTTCGCCTCCGGCTCGGGGCTGGTGGCGATCGCGGCGGCGCTCTCCGGCGCCACCCATGCGACGGCGAGCGACCTCGACGCCTTCGCCATCGCGGCCATCGGCCTCAATGCCGAGGCCAACGGCGTCGGCGACAGGATCACGCCCGTCCTCGACGACCTCATCGGTTCGCGGCCCGCCGATCTCGGCGTCACGACGATCCTGGTGGCGGACATCTTCTACGAGCGGGACATCGCCGGCCGCGTCACCGACTGGCTGGCGGCCCTGCACGAGCAGGGCGCCACCATCCTCATCGGCGATCCCGGCCGCTCCTACCTGCCGAGGGACCGGCTCGACATCCTCGCGACCTACGAGGTGCCGGTGAGCCGCTCCCTGGAGGATGCGGAGATCAAGCGCAGCAGCGTCTGGCGCTTCAGGGCTTAGGAGCCGGGGGCGTCGCCTCCGGTGTCATGCCGGTGCCGGGGGGTACGGTGGAGCCGGGTGCCATCGGCGCGGCCGGGGCGGTGGCGGCTCCGGGGGGGTCGCCGCCCTTCAGGCAGGATTTGATCAAGGCATGCCGGTCGGCCTTGTCGGAACCGGCGGATTTCGCCTCCTCCTTGCACGCCTTGCGCGCGTCGACCTTGCAGGACTTCATGAACGTCTTGGCTTCGTCGCCCTTCAGGCCCTTGGCCTTCATCTCCTGCTTGCAGGCCCCGATGCGGCCGCCGACGGCGGCGGAGGCTTCCGTCACCGGCAATCCGGCGAGCATCCCGACAACCAGGACGGACTTCAACGTCGAACTCATCATGATCGTACTCGCTTCATCGGATGGAGAGGTGGGTCCAGGCAGAGGCGGGCCGTGATCGATGGGCCGCCCCGCCTCGTGTCATCGCTCAAAGCGCCGCGGCGCGGCTCCGTCTTCGGCCATGCCCGCCATGGATGCAACGCCCAAGCCCCCTCCGGTCCGTCCCCCGCGCGGGCACATTGCCGTGAGGGAGATCCGCGACGAGGGGGCGCCTTCGGCTCATCCGGCCTGAGGCATCCGGATCTGATCGAAATCGAGCAGGGCCGTCTCGATCACGATCTGCGTCCGGCTGATGACGTCGAGCTTGCGCAGGATCTCGGAGACATGGGCCTTGACGGTGGAATCGCCGACCTGGAGCTCGTGCGCGATCTGCTTGTTGAGCTTCCCCTGCCGGATCATCAGAAGGACGCGCAGCTGCTGGGGCGTCAGGCGGGCGATCCGCTC
>NZ_NKUG01000116.1 GCF_014845095.1 Methylobacterium bullatum
CGCGGGCCACCCTCCCCCGCTGAGGGGGGAGGGAAAGCGCGTCCCGCTTCGGATGGCATCGGTAGGCAAGGCATCATGACCGAGACCCTGTCCCTCGACACGCCCAATCTCGGCATCTTCCTCCTCGTCACGCTGGCGATGGGCGGGGGCGCGGCCTGGATGGCGGGCAGCAGCTTCGCCAGGGGATGGCGTCCGTTCTGGCAGTGCGTGCTGGCGGGGCTCGCCATCGCGGCGGTCTCGCGCTTCCTGCATTATGCCCTGTTCTCGGGCACCCTGCTCTCGCCGGCCGGCTACGCCCTCGACGCGGTGGTGATCCTCGCCATCGGCGCGCTCGGCTACCGGGTCACCCGCACCCGGCAGATGACCACCCAGTATCGCTGGCTCTACGAGCGCACCGGCCCGCTATCCTGGCGGGACCGGCAAGGGACGTGAGCCCGACACATCTTCGTGCAACCATGCGCCAAGCGGGACACGTTCAATCCGCCGCGCTGATCGAGGGGAAATGACCATGAAGACACTGATGGCGATGAGCGTGGCGCTGGGTGCGCTGATGCTGGCGGGTGCCGCGCAGGCCGAGATCAAGATCGGCGTGGTCGTCCCGGTCACCGGCCCCAACGCGGCCTTCGGCGCGCAGATCAAGACCGGCGCGACCCAGGCGATCGCCGACATCAACAAGGCCGGCGGCGTCAACGGCGAGAAGCTCGTCATGACCGTGGGCGACGACGCCTCCGATCCCAAGCAGGGCGTGTCGGTGGCCAACAAGTTCGCTTCCGAGGGCGTGAAGGCCGTGGTCGGCGCGTTCAATTCCGGCGTCTCGATCCCGGTCTCCGACGTGCTGCAGGAAGCCGGCATCATCGAGATCAGCCCCGCCTCGACGGCGATCAAGTATACCGAGCGCGGCAACTGGAACACGTTCCGCACCTGCGGTCGCGACGACCAGCAGGGCGCGGTGGCGGGCGCCTACCTCGCCGACAAGTTCAAGGGCAAGAAGATCGCCTTCGTCCATGACAAGACCCCCTACGGACGCGGGCTGGCCGACGAGACCCTGAAGGCGCTCAAGGCCAAGGGCGGCACCAACGTCATCTTCGAGGGCATCAACCCCGGCGAGAAGGACTTCTCCTCCCTCGTCTCGAAGCTGAAGCAGGCCGGTATCGACGTGGTCTATTTCGGCGGTCTCTACACCGAGGCCGGGCTCCTGATCCGCCAGATGCGCGACCAGGGCCTCGCCGCCCCGCTCATGGGTGGCGACGGCATCGCCGACCGGGAATTCTCTCAGGTCGGCGGTCCCGGTTCGGACGGCACCCTGATGACCTTCTCGCCCGACGCCCGCAAGAACCCGAAGGCCAAGGCCACCATCGACTCCTTCAAGGCCATGAACTTCGATCCCGAGGGCTACACGCTCTATTCCTACGCCGCCGTGCAGATCCTGAAACAGGCGATGGAGGCGACGAAGTCGAGCGACGGGCAGAAGATCGCCACCTACATGCAGCAGGGCAAGCCGTTCGACACCGTGATCGGCGACATCTCCTACGACAAGAAGGGCGACATCACCCGGCCCGACTACGTCATGTACATGTGGAAGAAGGGCGCCGACGGCGCCATCAACTACGCCGGCAACGAGGTCCCGTAGAACTACGCTTACCCCTCTCCCCGCCGGGCGGGGAGAGGACGTCGTCCTCCCCTTGTCGGGAGGCGAAGTGAGCCCGTCAGGGCGAGGGTGAGGGGGTATCTTCGGGTGTGGCTCCTCCGAACGCGCCCCCTCACCGTCGGCTGCCGCCTCGCCGCGCCGACGACGGGGTCGCCGCGGCCCTCTCCCCGCGTGCGGGGAGAGGGGAATGCGCGCCGGCTACGTAGAACAGAACCAAGACGGCACGCCTTAACTCGGATGAGGCAGTCTTCCGCCTCTCCCCGCATGCGAGGAGAGGCAGTGCTCACCGAGACTGCCTCAAGGCGTCGGGCTTTCCCCGTGCTGGCCGTCGAGCGCCACGTCGGCGCTGGGCACGCTCTCGTTCACGGCCTGCGCCCGGCGGATGTCCGGTGAGGTCGCTTCCGCGAGGAGGTCGGCCAGAGCCGTGTCGAGGGCGGCCGTGCGGGTCTGCTGGCTGCCCAGCCGGCGGATCGAGACGGTGCGCTCCTCGCCTTCCTTGCGGCCGACCACGAGCATGACCGGCACCTTGGCCAGGGAATGCTCGCGGACCTTGTAGTTGATCTTCTCGTTGCGCAGGTCCGACTCGACCCGGAGCCCGGCGCGGTTGAGCGCGGCCACCACCTCGCGGGCGTAGCCGTCGGCATCTTGCGTGATCGTCGCCACCACCACCTGAACCGGCGCGAGCCAGAGCGGGAAATGGCCGGCGAAATGCTCGATCAGGATGCCGGTGAAACGCTCCAGCGAACCGCAGATCGCCCGGTGCACCATGACCGGCGCCTTCTTCTGGCTGTCGGCATCGACGTAGAACGCCCCGAAGCGCTCCGGCAGGTTGAAATCCACCTGGGTCGTGCCGCACTGCCAGTCGCGGCCGATGGCGTCGCGGAGCACGTATTCGAATTTCGGCCCGTAGAAGGCGCCCTCGCCCGGGCTGATCTCGGTCTTGATCCGGCCGCCCGACTGCTCCTCGATCTGTGCCAGGACGCGGGTCATCACCTCCTCGGCATGGTCCCACAGGGCATCCGAACCGACCCGCTTCTCGGGCCGGGTCGAGAGCTTCACCACGATGTCGCCGAAGCCGAAATCGCTATAGGTCGACAGGATCAGGTCGTTGATTTTGAGGCATTCGTCGGCGAGCTGGTCCTCGGTGCAGAAGACGTGGGCATCGTCCTGGGTGAACCCGCGCACGCGCATCAGGCCGTGCATGGCGCCCGAGGCCTCGTAGCGGTGGACGATGCCGAACTCGGCCATGCGCAGGGGCAGGTCGCGGTAGGATTTCAGGCCGTGCTTGAAGATCATCACATGGCCGGGGCAGTTCATGGGTTTGAGCGCGAACCAGCGCTTGTCCTCAGCCTCGTCGCCCGCACTTTGCGCGGCGAACATGTTCTCCCGGTACCAGTCCCAGTGGCCGGAGGTCTCCCAGAGCGACTTGTCGAGGATCTGCGGCGCGTTCACCTCGGCGTAATCGCCCTTCAGGCGCCGGCGCATATAGGCGATGAGCTCCTGGAAGATGGTCCAGCCCTTGGCGTGCCAGAACACGACGCCCGGCCCCTCCTCCTGGAAGTGGAACAGGTCCATCTCGCGGCCCAGGCGCCGGTGGTCGCGGCGCTCGGCCTCCTCGAGCCGGTGGAGATAGGCGTCGAGGTCTTCCTTCGTGGCCCAGGCGGTGCCGTAGATGCGGGTCAGCATCGGGTTGTTGGAATCGCCGCGCCAATAGGCGCCTGCCACCTTCATCAGCTTGAAGGCGGTGCCGACCTTGCCCGTGGAGGTCATGTGCGGGCCGCGGCACAGGTCGAACCACTCGCCTTGGCGATAGATGTTCAGGTCCTCGCCGGGTGGGATCGCATCGACGAGTTCGACCTTGTACCGTTCGGCTTTCGACTCGAACAGCGCCCGCACGTCGTCGCGCTTCCACACCTCCTTGGTGAAGGGGGCGTCGCGGGCGATGAGCTCGCGCATCTTCGCCTCGATCTTGGGGAAGTCCTCGGGGGTGAACGGCTGGTCGCGGGCGAAATCGTAGTAGAACCCGTTCTCGATCACCGGGCCGATGGTGACCTGGGTCTCCGGCCACAGGGATTGCACGGCCTCCGCCAGGACGTGGGCGCAATCGTGCCGGATCAGTTCCAGGCTGCGCGGGTCGGCGCGGTCGAGGAACTCGATGCGCACGTCCGAATCGATCAGGTCGTCGAGATCGCGGACGCGCCCGTCGAGGGCCATCGCCACGGTGCGCTTGGCGAGGCTCTTGGCGATGCCCTCGACCACGGTACGGCCGGTCACCGCGGCGTCGTAGCTGCGGGTGTTGCCGTCTGGGAATGTCAGGATGGGCATCGGATCGGGTCTCCTTGCGCTCACTCCTGCGAACGAGGCAGGTAAGCGGCTGGTGTTCGGATGGCGCGCGCTCGGCGCGAGGGGCGCGGTCTAGACCGTTTCGCAGGAGGAAGAAATCCGCGCGGGCCATCGACCGGCCTTTTACGGGCTCTCGCGGACGTGAACGCACTTCCGAGACGATCCGGGTCGGTTGATACAAGCTGCGATTGACAAGCTTCCGGCCCCATCCGCCCATTCACGCATCACGGAACCGGGATGGCCGGCAGCGGGCGGATGCTCGTGCCGGTTCGCCGAGAAGGTCCGATCAAGCAGGCCGGCCCGAAAGGCGACCGGCCGAAGGGAGAGTATCGATGGCGAATCCAGCTTCCGCCGCTGCCGCCGAGCCCGTCCCGGCGGCGGAGACGCCCGCGCGCCGGTTCTGGCCGCAGGGCTGGTGGCGGATCGTCGATGTCAAGATCGGCATCATTCCCCTGCCGGTCTATCTCATCCTCGTCGCCCTCCTCGCCGTCCTGACCTCGGAGGGCGAGATCAAGCCCGATGCGCCGACGATGATCGCGGTGCTGGCGCTCGGCGGCTTCACCTGCGCCGAGATCGGCAAGCGGCTGCCGGTCCTGAAGAATATCGGGGCGGGCGCGATCTTCGCGACCTTCATCCCCTCGGCCCTGGTCTATTACATGCTGATCCCGACGCCGCTGGTGAAGGCGATCACGGATTTCACCAAGTTCACAAACTTCCTCTACCTGTATATCGCCACGATCATCGTCGGCAGCATCCTGGGGATGGACCGGGACGTGCTGATCAAGGGCTTCCTGAAGATCTTCGTGCCCCTGGCGGCCGGCTCCGTGGCGGCGGCCTGCGTGGGCACGCTGGTCGGCACCCTGCTCGGCCTCGGCGCCTATCACACCTTCTTCTTCATCGTCGTGCCGATCATGGCCGGCGGCGTCGGCGAAGGGGCGATCCCGCTCTCCATCGGCTACGCCGCCATCCTCGGCCAGGGCCAGGGCGACGTGTTCGCGCAGGTTCTGCCTCCCGTCATGCTCGGCAGCCTGACGGCGATCGTGCTGGCCGGCACCCTCAATGCCGTGGGCAAGCGGATGCCGCATCTCACCGGCGAGGGCCGGCTCCAGCCGGACCGGGACAACGACGTCACCGCCGCCAAGGTCGAGGACGCGCCCGTGGATGCGGCGACAGTGGGAGCGGCCGCGCTCACCGCCGTGACGCTCTACCTCCTCGGCGTGATGATGCACCACCTCACCGGGCTCCCCGCTCCCGTGGCGATGCTGTTCCTCGCCGTGCTCGCCAAGCTCGCCAGCGCCGTCTCGCCACGCCTCCAGGCCGGCGGCTTCGTCGCCTACAAGTTCGTCCAGATCAGCATGACCTATCCGCTGCTCTTCGCCATCGGCGTGTCGATGACCCCCTGGGACAAGCTGGTGGCGGCGTTCACGCTGGCGAACCTCATCACCATCGTCTCGACGGTGGTGACGCTGATGGCCACCGGCTTCCTGGTGGGACGCCGCCTCGGCATGTACCCGATCGAGACCGCCATCGTGAATGCCTGCCACAGCGGCCAGGGCGGCACCGGGGACGTGGCGATCCTCACCGCCGCCAACCGCATGGCGTTGATGCCCTTCGCCCAGATCGCCACCCGCATCGGCGGCGCGCTGACGGTGACGGGGACGCTGGTGGTGATGCGCTGGGTCAGCGGGGGCTGAGGGGAGCGGCCACGACGACCTCCGTCCTCACCGAATTCGCGATGAAGCACTCCTCATGCGCGGCCTCGTGGAGCGCCGCGAGCCGTTCGGTATCCGGGGCGGTGCCGGCCCAGTCGATGTCCGGGCGGAGCGTGACCCGCGTCACCGCACGACGTCCGGGCCTCGTCTCCTCCAGCACGCCCTCGGCATGGTCCCGATAGGCGGTGACGCCGAATCCGGCGAGGCGCGCGAGATGGAGGAAGGTCAGCATGTGGCAGCTCGACAGCGCCGCGACCAGCATCTCCTCCGGGTCGACGGCCTCGCGAGCGGCCCATTTCCCGACCACGTGCTCCGATGCGGTGCCGGCGAGCGTCACGCCGCCATCGAACGTCACTGTGTGCCCCCGGCCGTAACGCCCGGCGGCGAAATCCTCCCCGGGCTTCAGGGCCCAGGCGACATCCGCGATATGGGTCGACATGCAGTGTTTCTTCCGTCGCATCGCCGGTGATGGGGCAACGCTACCCTCCCGCGCGCTCGTCTTCCACCGCCTCGCACGCAAACGGCGATGGCGGCGCGTTCACTCCGCGCCAGCGCCCATAGGTCCAGGGGGCGTACCAGGCCGAGCGCGGCGGCAGGGTCTCGGGCACGATGTCGATGCCATGCGTGCCGAACGGGCCGCAGCGGCAGATGCGCGAGAACCCGATCCAGCCGCCCGGCCACAATCCGTACCGGCGGATCGCCTCGTCGGTGTAGTCCGAACAGGACGGCCAGTGCCGGCATTGCCGGCCGATCAGGCCCGACAGGGTGAGCTGGTAGCCCCGGATCGCCCAATGGGCCGCGCGGCGGACCATGGCTCTATTCGGCGGCCTGAGCCTTGGCGGCGACCTGATCGAGGGCATTCACCACGGCATCGAAGGTGAGGAGGGTCGAGGCGTGGCGCGCCTTGAAGTCCCGCACCGGCTCGAGAACGGCGAGGTCGGCCCACTCGCCCTGCGGTGCCGGCCCGTTCTCCTTGAGCATGCGCCGCACCGTGTCGCGCACCTCCCGCAACTCGTCCGCCTTTGCGCCGACCACGTGGCGGGCCATGAGCGAGGATGACGCCTGGCCTAGGGCGCAGGCCTTCACCTCATGGGCGAAGTCCGTCACCGTGCCGTCCTTGACCGAGAGATCGACGGTGACGGTGGAGCCGCAGAGCTTGGAATGGGCGGTGGCGCTGGCATCCGGTGCGTCGAGCCGGCCGAGACGGGGGATGTCGGCGGCGAGTTCGAGAATGCGGCGGTTGTAGATATCGTCGAGCATATGCGAGGTCCCGTCGGGGCGTCGGCAGCGAGCCGGCTTCCGATCACGATGGTCTGATCCGCATTCCCCGCATTGCGCGGCGGCGCGATAACGACGATATAGGCGCCAGCGTACCGTTTCGCGAGGAGGCGGTTCGTCGACCAGGGTCGCGCCCACGGCCAAGGAAATTCTCATCGTTCGGGCGCCGGCCTGCGGCAACGCGGCTGAAAACGCGACCGAGATGGTTCGACGATGTACGCAAAACCAGATAGTTCGACGATGAACGCACGTGTCGCCCGTGCGGGAGATGCCATGGATGCCGCGCTCAAATCCCTTTCCTACCGGCTGACCGAGACGGATCATCAGGGAATGGACCCGACTGCCAAGGCTGTGCCCGCGCCCCTGAACGGGATGCGCAACGACAATTCCCGCCC
>NZ_NKUG01000117.1 GCF_014845095.1 Methylobacterium bullatum
TTGGCGCGTCGAGGCCCGGCGTGGCCTCGATGCCTGGAAACGCGAAAGGGCGGCGCCTCGTCGGCGCCGCCCTTTCGCGTTTCGAAAACCCTCCGCCGCCACCAGCCGGTCGCGTCGGTCAGTCCGCAGAGATCACTTCTTGCCGAAGGAGAGGGCGCCGAAACGCGAATTGAACCGCGAGACGCGACCGCCGCGATCGAGCATCTTCTGCTCGCCACCGGTCCAGGCCGGGTGCGTGTTCGGATCGATGTCGAGGTTGAGGGTGTCGCCCTCCTTGCCGTAGGTCGACCGGGTCATGTAGTCGGACCCATCGGTCATCACGACCTTGATGAAATGGTAGTCGGGATGCTCGGTACCCTTGGCCTTGTCGGCCGCACTCTTTGCCATGACGAAATCCTTGAATAGCCACGCCGACCGGCCCGCCTGGCGGCCCGCGGCCTTAGATCACGCGCAATCGGATGAAGGCGGGCCTATACCCCACGTGCTTCCTCCGAACAAGCGCCCGGGCGCGGGAGATCGCCCGGGCGCGTATTTTCTTGAGACGATGACGAGGCAAGATGGCTCGCGGGCGTAAAAAAATTTCCGGCGGCGATGGCCGCGGCAAGGCACCCCTCGGGTCGCTGAAGCCGCTGATTCCGTTCGCACTGGTCTATCGCGGTCGCATCCTGGCGGCGTTCCTGTCGCTGCTGGCGGCTTCCGGGGCGACTCTGGTCGTGCCCATCGCGCTCCGGCGGGTGATCGATCACGGCTTCTCGCCGGAGGGCCACAGCGTCATCGACGCCTATTTCATGGCGCTGATCGGCGTGGTGTCGGTCCTCGCCCTCTCGAGCGCGGCGCGGTACTACACCGTGGTGACCCTGGGCGAGCGCGTGGTCGCGGACCTGCGCAGCGCGGTCTTCGCCCGCCTCACCATCCTCGATCCCGCCTTCTTCGACCGCTCGCAATCGGGCGAGATCGTCTCGCGGCTCACCGCCGATGCGACGCAGGTGAAGGCGGTCTTCGGCGTCTCGATCTCCATTCTCCTGCGCAACGCCTTTCTGTTCGTCGGCGCGGTGGCGATGATGGTCATCACCAGCCCGAAGCTGTCGATCCTGGTGCTGGTGGCGATTCCCCTCATCGTGTTCCCGCTCATCCTGTCCGGGCGCGGCGTGCGGCGGCGTTCCCGCGCCGCGCAGGACCGGCTGGCCGATGCCTCGGCCTATGCGGCCGAAGCCATCGGGGCGATTCGCACCATGCAGGCCTTCGGCATGGGACGCGCCACGGCGGAGCATTTCGGGCAGGCCTCCGAGCATGCGTATTCCGCCGCGCGCAATTCGGTGCAGGCCCGCGCCCTCCTCACCGGGGTGGCGATCTTCCTGATCTCGGCCAGCGTCGTCGGGGTGATGTGGTACGGCGCGCAAGGGGTGCTGGCCGGCACGATGACGGCGGGCCAGCTCTCGCAATTCGTGCTCTACGCGGTGTTCGGCGCCAGCGCGCTGGGCCAGCTCTCCGAGGTCTACGGCGAACTCGCCCAGGCGGCCGGCGCCGCCGAGCGCCTCGGCGAGATCCTGGCCGCCGAGCCGGCGATCCAGGCGCCCGCCGATCCGGTGCCGCTGCCGGTGCCGCCACGCGGCGAGGTGGCGTTCGAGCAGGTGCGCCTCACCTATCCGACCCGGCCCGAGCACCCTTCGCTGGACGGGATCAGCTTCCAGGTGGCCCATGGCGAGCGCGTCGCTCTCGTCGGCCCCTCGGGCGCCGGCAAGACCACGGTGCTGCAGGCGCTGCTGCGCTTCTACGATCCGCAATCGGGGGTAGTCCGCGTCGACGGGGTCGACATCACCGCCGTCGATCCGGATTCGCTGCGCGAGCGCATGTCCCTGGTCCCGCAGGACCCCACCGTGTTCTCCGGCTCGGTGATGGACAACATCCGCTACGGCCGGCCCCTCGCCAGCGAGGCCGAGATCCATCGCGCCGCCGAACTCGCCCATGCGGACGGGTTCATCCGCGCCCTGCCGCAGGGCTACCACACCCAGGTCGGCGAGCGCGGCGTCACCTTGTCCGGCGGTCAGCGCCAGCGCGTCGCCATCGCCCGCGCCATCCTCAAGGACGCGCCGATCCTGCTCCTCGACGAGGCGACCTCGGCGCTGGACGCCGAGAGCGAGCGCGCGGTGCAGACCGCGTTGGATACCCTCATGCGCGGGCGCACCACCCTGGTCATCGCCCACCGTCTGGCCACCATTCGGGCCGCCGACCGCATCCTCGTCCTCGATGGCGGCAGGATCGTCGAGACCGGCACGCACGAGAGCCTGCTGGCGCAGGGCGCGCTCTACGCTCAGCTCGCAGCGCTCCAGTTCACCGACGCGCTGGACGAAACCGCCCGCGGCAAGGAGCCGAGGCCGAAGCGCCTGGCGCTGCCGGCCGAATAGGCAAAGGCGGGCGAGGGGGCCTGTGACCCGAAAGGCCCTCTTCCACAGGCAATTGCGCCGGACGTGGTAATGGTAATGGACCGTGAACCGCGACTCGGGATGGGTTGAGTCATGGCGCGCATCCTCAAAGATCCCGGTTTCGTCCACCTCCACGTCCACTCGTCCTTCTCGCTCCTAGAAGGGGCACTGAAGGTCGCCGACATCGTCAAGGCGGCCGCCGCCGACCGGCAACCGGCCCTGGCGCTCACCGACACCAACAACCTGTTCGGGGCGCTGGAATTCTCCGAGAAGGCCGCCGGAACGGGCATCCAGCCCATCGCCGGCATGCAGCTCTCCGTGGCCTTCGAGGCGCCGGACCCGATGGCGCGGCTGTCGCAGATCGTCACCTCCAACGTCGTGGTGCTGGCCCAGAGCGAGGCCGGCTACGGCAACCTCCTGCGTCTCGCGAGCCGCGCCTATTTCGACGGCCCCCTGGGCGACGCGCCCCGGCTCACCGTGGAAGCCCTGGCGGAGAATGCGGGCGGCCTCATCGCGCTCACCGGCGGCACCACCGGCCCCCTCGACACAGCCCTGCGCGGCGGACGCGTCGAACTCGCCGCCGCCCGCCTCGAGCAGCTGAAGGGAGCGTTCGGCGAGGACCGGCTCTACGTGGAGATCCTGCGCCACGGACTCGACGACGAGCGCATGGTCGAGCGCGAATTGCTGAGGCTCGCCGATTCCAGCGGCCTCTCGATCGTGGCCACCAACGAGCCGTTCTTCGCCAAGCCCGACGATTACGACGCCCACGACGCGCTGCTCGCCATCGCCGAGGGACGCCTCGTCTCGGACGAGCGGAGGCGCAAGCTCACTCCGCGCCACGGCTTCAAGACCCGGGCCGAGATGGCCAAGCTGTTCCACGACCTGCCGGATGCCCTGTCCGCCACCGTGGAGATCGCCATGCGCTGCGCCTATCGCGTGCGCACCCGCAAGCCGATCCTGCCCAATTTCGGCGTCGTCGCCGCCCTCGATGCGCTCCCCGTGGAGACGGTCTCGCCGGATGTCGCGGCGGAGATCGCCCTCGACGAGCCGTCCGAGCTGCGCCGTCAGGCCGAGGCCGGTCTCGAACTGCGTCTGGCCCAGCACGGCCCCTGCGATGGTATGACCGAACAGGTCTATCGCGATCGTCTCGCCTTCGAGCTCGACGTCATCGTGAAGATGAAGTTCCCCGGCTACTTCCTCATCGTGTCGGACTTCATCAAATGGGCCAAGGACCACGACATCCCGGTGGGGCCGGGCCGTGGTTCGGGTGCCGGCTCGCTGGTGGCCTATGCGCTCCTCATCACCGATCTCGATCCGCTGCGGTTCGGCCTGCTGTTCGAGCGCTTCCTCAACCCCGAACGCGTCTCGATGCCGGATTTCGACATCGACTTCTGCGTCGACGGCCGTGAGCGCGTGATCCAGTACGTGCAGGAACGCTACGGCCACGAGCAGGTGGCGCAGATCATCACCTTCGGTACGCTGCAGGCGCGCGGTGTGCTGCGCGACGTCGGCCGCGTGCTGGAGATGCCCTACGGGCAGGTCGACAAGCTGACGAAGCTGGTGCCGCAGAACCCGGCTAACCCCGTCACCCTGGTCCAGGCCATCGAGGGCGAGCCCAAGCTCCAGGCGGCGATGGAGGAGGAGCCCGTCGTCGCGCGCCTCATGCAGATCGCCAAGAAGCTCGAGGGTCTGCACCGCCACGCCTCGACCCACGCGGCGGGCGTGGTCATCGGCGACCGGCCGTTGGAACAGCTCGTACCGCTCTACCGCGACCCGAAGACCGGGATGCGGGTGACCCAGTTCAACATGAAATGGGTCGAGGCGGCGGGCCTCGTGAAGTTCGACTTCCTCGGCCTCAAGACCCTGACCATGCTGCGCTGCTGCACCGACCTCCTGGCGCAGCGCGGCATCATCGTCGATCTCGCCTCGCTGCCGCTGGACGATCCCAAGACCTACGCGCCGATGAAGCGCGGCGAGACGGTGGGCGTGTTCCAGGTGGAATCCGCCGGCATGCGCAAGGCGCTGGTCGAGATGCAGGCCGACCGGTTCGAGGACATCATCGCCCTCGTGGCGCTCTACCGCCCCGGCCCCATGGCCAACATCCCGGTCTATTGCGAGCGCAAGCTCGGCCGCGATGCCGGCAACGAGGCGAGCTGGTACCCGCACGAGAAGCTGGAGCCGATCCTCAAGGAGACCTTCGGCATCATCGTCTACCAGGAGCAGGTGATGGAGGTGGCCAAGCTTCTGGCCGGCTACTCGCTCGGCGACGCCGACATGCTCCGCCGCGCCATGGGCAAGAAGATCAAGGCCGAGATGGACGCTCAGCGCGACCGTTTCGTGAAGGGCTCCGTCGCGGGTGGCCTCACCGAGGCGAAGGCCAACGAGATCTTCGACTTGCTCGCCAAGTTCGCCGATTACGGCTTCAACAAGTCGCACGCCGCCGCCTACGCCCTGCTGACCTACCAGACGGCCTATCTCAAGGCGAACTACCCGGTGGAGTTCCTGGCCGCCGCGATGCAGCTCGACATCGACGTCACCGACAAGCTCGCCGAGTTCCGCCAGGACGCCCAGCGCCTCGGCATCCCGGTGGACCCGCCCTCGATCAACACATCGGGCGTCAATTTCGAGGTCCATGACGGGCGGATCGGCTATGCGCTCGCCGCGATCAAGGGCGTGGGCCGGGCCGCCGTCGAGGCCGTGGTGGAGGCGCGCGGCGACACGCCGTTCAAGGACCTCGCCTGCCTCGCACGCCGGCTCAACCCGCGCCTCATCAACAAGCGGACCCTTGAGAACCTCGTCGCGGCCGGCGCCATGGATACGATCGAGCCGGATCGGGCCCGCGCCTGTGCCGCCATCGAACCGATGATGAAGATGGCACAGGAAGGCGCGCCGTCCGTCGAGGGCATGACCGACATGTTCGGCGGCATCGCCGCTGCCGACGTCACGCTGCGCGTGCCGACCCACGAGGGGTGGCCGATGGCCGAGAAGCTGAAGAAGGAATACGAGGCCATCGGCTTCTTCCTCTCCGGCCATCCCCTCGACGAATATGCCGGCCTGCTGGAGAAACTCCGCGTCCAGAGCTGGGCCGAGTTCTGCCGCTCGGTCCGCGCCGGCACGTCCAGCGTCGGCAAGGTCGCCGCCTCCGTCCTCGACCGCTCGGAGCGCCGCACCAAGTCCGGCAACAAGCTCGGCATCGTCACCCTCTCGGACCAGACCGGGCATTTCGAGGCGATCATCTTCCAGGAGGGCCTCGGCCAGTACCGCGAGATCCTGGAACCCGGCCGTCCCCTCGTGCTGCAGATCCAGGCCAATCTCGAAGGCGAGGACGTGCGCGCGCGCATCGTCACCGCCGAGCCCCTCGACGAGGCGGTGGCCCGGTACCAGAAGGGCATGCGCGTCTATCTCCGCGACGAGCGCCCCATCGTCAGCGTCCAGCAGCGCCTGCAGGTGCGCGGCGAGGGCGAGGTCTCGCTGATCCTCCTCCTCGACGGCGGCGACCGGGAGGTCGAGGTCAAGCTCCCCGGCCGCTATCAGGCGACCCCGCAGATCGCGGGTGCCCTCCGCGCTGTGCCCGGTGTGGTGCAGGTCGAAGTGAACTGACGGGTTCAGCCTCCCGAGGGGAGGGGCCCGTCGAACGTCTCGCGCGCCGTTTCCACCGTCGCGAGGTTCTGCTCGGCCCAGATCCACACGCCGCAGAAGGCGGCGCCGAGGCTCTGGCCGAGTTCCGTCAGCCGGTACTCGACCTTGGGCGGCACCACCGGATGCACGGTGCGGATCACCAACCCGTCCCGCTCCATGTGGCGCAGCGTCTGGGTCAGCATCTTCTGGCTGATCGTGCCGATCGCTCGGCTCAGTTCGGTGAAGCGAAGCTCGCCCTTTTCCTCCAGGATTTCGAGGATCAGCATCGTCCATTTGTCGGCGACGCGGCCGATGAGGTCGTGGACCAGAGCCTCGACGCGCGGATCCGCGTCGGCGGGTGGGTGCGGAGCCGGCATCTCACGCTCTCCTTTTGGTGAGTACAAATCTTTTTGGTGCCTTCTACCCTTTGGAGAGTAGGTGCGGCATCTGTTTGGGACAACCAGGAGGGATGTCCCATGAAGACGAGCGGCAACACCATTCTCATCACCGGCGGCGCATCGGGGATCGGCCGAGAACTGGCGGAGCGGTTCCAGGCCCAGGGCAACACGGTGATCATCGCCGGCCGCCGCCGCGATCGGCTCGATGCGGTCACGGAGGCCAATCCCGGCATGGTCGGCCATGTGCTCGATGTCGAGGACAAGGCCGGGATCGAAGCGTTTGCGGCGACGGTGATCGCCGCCCATCCCGACCTGAACGTCCTGATCAACAATGCCGGGATCATGCAGTTCGAGGATCTGACCCGCTCCCGCGATCTGTCGGATGCCGAGGCGATGGTGACCACCAACCTGCTGGGGCCGATCCGGCTCACCAACGCGCTGATCGACCATCTCGCGACCCGGCCGGACGGGGCGGTCATCAACGTCTCGTCGGGCCTCGCCTTCGTGCCGCTCGTCTCGACCCCGACCTATTCGGCGACGAAGGCGGCGATCCATTCCTACACGATCAGCCTGCGGGACGCCCTGAAGGGCAAGGTCGAGGTCATCGAGCTCGTGCCGCCCGCCGTGCAGACGGAACTCACGCCCGGCCAGTCGACGCGGGAGGGATACATGCCCCTCGGCGACTTCATGGACGAGGTGATGACGCTCTTCGCGACGCAGCCGACTCCGCCGGAAATCCTGGTGAAACGCGTGGGCTTCCTGCGCTTCGCGGACAGCGAGAAGCGGTTCGACCAGACCCTGGCCACCGTGAACGACGTCGCCGACAAGGCCCGCGCGGCCCAGCACTGACGCTCCGCAGCGGCCATGCGCGCCGGCGTGCCGGTCGGACAGACGCGGCGGGAAACATCTGTCGCGTAACCGCGTCTTAATAATACCTTCAGCATGGTCGAGATCAGGCTGGACCCGGTGCTTGCCCGACAAGTCCCGGCATGACGCGAACTGGCGTCGCGGTTCGGTGGCACGCTTCGATGACGAGAACTCTCTTGCGCCTGTCGGTCTTCGTCATCCTCGCGATCCTGGTCTTCGTGACGCTGTCGCCGATCGGGCTCCGGCCGGTCGTCGCCTCGGCGAATGTCGAGCGGATGAGCGCCTACGCCCTGTTCGGATTCCTGTTGATCCTGGCCTATCCCAAGCGCTGGTATCTCGGGCTCGTGACCGGAATGGCGGTGGCCGGCATCCTCGAATTCGGCCAGGAATTGTCGCCGACCCGCCATGCCCGGATGTCCGATTTCCTGGTCAAGGCGGTCGCCGCGGCGTTCGGCAGCCTCGTCGCTTACCTCGCCCTGGCCGCCTATGCCCGGTTCGAGCGGCCTTCGGCCTCGCGCTGACACAGGTGCCTGACGTGGATATCTCCGACGATCCCGGTTTTTACGCGCTCCTGACCGGGAGTTTCCACCGTGCCGTCGGCCGGGCGCTGGTGCCGGAGCCGGGGCGCGACGCGGCCTGGCTCGATGCCGACGCCCCCTTCGCGGTTCTCGCCCATGACGGAGGGGAGGACCCGCGTTTCATCTATGCGAACCTGACCGCCCTGCGCGTCTTCGGCTACGAGAAGGCCGAGCTCATCGGCCTGCCCTCCCGCTTCTCGGCCGAGGCCCCGGAGCGGGCCGAGCGGCAGCGCCTCCTCGACGCGGTCACCCGCCACGGGTTCGTCGACAACTATGCCGGCATCCGCATCCGCAAGGACGGAACCCGCTTCCCGATCCGAGACGCCATCGTCTGGCAGCTCGTGGACGAGGCCGGCCTGTTCCACGGTCAGGCCGCGACCTTTTCCGTCTGAGCGGGGTCGCCGCTGTCGACGCGGGAAGGCGTGACGATTTTCCTCCTCCAACCCACGACCTCATCCTGTGGCGCCGCGTAGCCGCCTCGAAGGAGGGCTTCAGAACCCGCTGTGCGAACTGGAGGGCTCCTTTGAGGCCTTCGCTGCGCTTCGGCACCTCAGGGTGAGGTGGTGGGTGGGATCGCGATCGCATCGCTATCCTCTCCGAGTGTCATCAGGGCGGCATTGCCGCCTGCCGCTGCGGTGTTGGTGCTGATGCTGCGCTCCCGGAGCAGCCATTCGAGGGAGTAATCCTCGACTCCCTTCTTCAATCCGTCCGGCGACACGGCGAGGACCGGGATGATGGGGCCGGGCAGCGCGGCGGCTCTCCGCGTCGCCGTGAGGGTCGCCTCCGCCCCGCCCTCCACCAGGATCGCCGCGCAGCCCATGGCGTCCGGCCCATCGGCGATGTCGATCGTACCCCGAACCGCACGGGGCAGGAGGTCGAGCATGGGTCGCAGGCCGGCGGGCGGGACGAGGCGGATCGTGTTGCCGGTGGCGAGGCATGCCGCGATCTGTGCGAACAGCCCGGTCTCGCTGGCCGGCAGGCACAGGACCGTGCCGCGCGGATGCAGGCTGTAGCGGTTGCTCTCGCCCACCGGGCCGGGCAGGGCGATGTCGAGCCCGAGGAGGCTCCGTTCTGCATAGGCGTCGCCGCGCGCCGCCTCCCTGTCCCTGCCCGCCGCCGACAGGGCGTCGCGCAGGGACGCCAGCGCCTCGGGCATGGCGGCGGGGCGCCGGGCGAGGCCGGTCTCCGCAGGCGCCGAGGCCAGGAGGCGGCGGAGGTAGAGTGGGCCGCCGGCCTTCGGTCCGGTCCCCGACAGGCCCTCGCCGCCGAAGGGCTGCATGCCGACCACGGCCCCGATGAGGTTGCGGTTGACGTAGAGGTTACCGGCGCGGACCCGGTCCAGGAAGCGCGCGACGGTGGCGTCGATCCGGCTGTGCACGCCGAAGGTCAGGCCGTAGCCGGTCTCGTCGATGGCGGCGGCGAGCCCGTCGAGACCGCCGCGCCGGTAGCGCAGGATGTGGAGGATCGGCCCGAAGACCTCGCCGGTGAGGTCGTCCAGCTTGTCGATGGCGATCAGGCTCGGCGGGACGAAATGGCCCGCCGCGCAGGAGGCGGGCAGCGGGAGCCGGTCTACGGCATGGCCGAGCTCCCGCATCCGCGCCACATGCGCCTCGATCCTTTGTTGCGCTGCCTCGCTGATGACCGGCCCGATATCGGTGGCGAGCTGGTCGGGATTGCCGATGGTGAGCTCGGCCATCGCCCCCTTCAGCATCGTGAGGATGCGCTCGGCGATCTCGTCCTGCAGGCAGAGCACGCGGAGCGCCGAGCAGCGCTGGCCGGCCGAATCGAAGGCCGACACCAGCACATCGGCCACCACCTGCTCCGGCAGGGCGGAGGAATCCACCACCAGGGCGTTCTGGCCGCCGGTTTCCGCGACGAACGGGATCGGTCGCCCCAGAGGGCCGAGGCGTCCGGCCAATTCGGTCTGTATCCGCTTGGCGACATCGGTCGATCCGGTGAACAGGACACCGTCGATGCGCGGATCGGCCACGAGGCGGGCGCCGACCCGCCCCCCTCCCGGCAGGACGCCGAGCACGCCCTCCGGAATCCCGGCCTCGATCAGGATCTCCACCGCGAGCCCGGCCACCAGGGGCGTCTCGCCGGCGGGCTTGGCGAGGACGGCGTTGCCCGCCGCGAGGGCCGCCGCGACCTGCCCGATGAAGATGGCGAGGGGGAAGTTCCACGGGCTGATACAGGCGACCACGCCGAGGGGGATATGGGTCGCGGCTTTGAAGCCCGCCGCCTGCACACCGTAATAGTGGAGGAAATCCACCGCCTCGCGGATCTCGGCCGCGGCGTTGGCGAGGGACTTGCCCGCCTCCCGCACCAGCAGCCCGAGGAACGCGTCGCGCCGCGCCTCGATCAGGCCGGCCGCATCGGCCAGGATCTCGGCCCGCCGCGACGGAGCCGTCGCAGCCCAGCCAAGAGTCGCCGAGCCCGCTCGCGCGATGGCGGCATCGACGCATCCGTCATCCGCCTCCACCACGTATCCGACGACATCGTCTCGGTCCGCCGGGTTGAGCACGGCCCGCCTGTCGCCTTCGATCCCATCCGACGGAACGGGTCGCCAGAGGAAGGGCGTCGCCGCGCCGCGTGGTAGGGCCTCGCCGAGGGACGCGAGCACGTCCTCGTCGGCGAGATCGAGGCCGCGCGAATTGGGCCGGCTCCCGGCGAACAGGTCGCGCGGCAGGGGGATTCCCGGATGCCCCGAGCCGGGTGGCGAGACCCGGCGCGCCCGCTCCACCGGGTCGGCGACGAGGTCGTCCATTGAGACGGCGGGGTCGGCGATCCGGTTGACGAAGGAGGAATTCGCGCCGTTCTCGAGCAAGCGCCGGACGAGATAGGCGAGCAGGGTCTCGTGCGTGCCCACCGGGGCGTAGATCCGGCACGGACGGTTCAGGATCGATCCGCCGACCACCTCCTCGTAGAGCGTCTCGCCCATGCCGTGCAGGCACTGGAACTCGTAGTCGCCCGGCCGGAAGTCCGGCCCCGCCATGGCGACGATGTCCGCCAGCGTGCGGGCGTTGTGGGTGGCGAATTGCGGGAACACCGCGTCACCGGCCATCAGCAGCCTGCGCGCGCAGGCGAGATACGACACGTCCGTATGCACCTTCCGGGTGAAGACCGGGAAGCCGTCGAGGCCGTCGACCTGGGCGCGCTTGATCTCCGAATCCCAATACGCGCCCTTGACCAGGCGCACCATGAGGCGGTGCCCGCTCCGCCGCGCGAGGTCGACGACCCAATCCACCACCGGGAGCGCGCGCTTCTGGTAGGCCTGGACGACGAAGCCGAGCCCGTCCCAGCCGGCCAGGCGCTCGTCCATCGCCAGGGCTTCGAGGAGGTCGAGGGAGAGATCGAGGCGGTCGGCCTCCTCGGCGTCGATGTTGAAGCCGATGTCCTGACGGCTCGCCGCGAGGGCGAGGCCCGCCAATCGCGGCAGCAACTCGGCCATCACCCGCCCGCGCTGAGCTCGCTCATAGCGTGGATGCAGGGCCGAGAGCTTGACGGATATGCCCGGCCCGGCGAGCTGTCCGCGCCCACCCGATGCCGCGCCGATCGCCGCGATGGCGCCGGCATAATCCTCGGCGTACCGGGCGGCATCCCCGGCATTCATCGCCGCCTCGCCGAGCATGTCGTAGGAATAGGTAAAGCCCATGGCCTCCCTGCGCCGGCCGTTGCGCAACGCCTCGGCGATGCTGCGGCCGGTGACGAACTGGCCGCCGAGCATGCGCATGGCGAGATCGACGCCTTTTCGGATGGCGGGTTCGCCCGCGCGCCGCACCACCCGTGTCAGTGCCGCCGCGAGGCCGGGCTCGTCCGGCGCGCCCACGACCCGTTCCGTCAGGACCAGCCCCCATGTGGCCGCGCCGGCAAAGAGGGAGGTGGCATGGCCGAGATGCGACCACCAATCGCCATGCCCGATCTTGTCGCGGATCAACGCGTCCCGGCTCGCCGCATCCGGAATGCGCAGAAGCGCTTCGGCGAGACACATCAGGGCGACCCCCTCCGCGCTCGACAGGCTGAACTCGCGCATCAGTTGCTCGACGGGGGCGCGCGAGCCCTTGGCGCGAAGGGTGGCGACGAGGTGCCTCGCCAGATGCATCGCGGCCGCGTTCTCGCCCGGGTTCCGGCGCGCGGCGGCCATCAGGGGGGCGAGGCACTCGGATTCGGAAAGACGATGGGCGGCCCGGATGGCGGCCCGGAGCGTGCCACTCGGTGCCGAAGGCCCCGCGAGGTCGGCGAAGGGCGCCCTTGGACCAGGCGGGATCGGCGCTGCGGAGGGGAGGGAGAGGCCATTGCTCACGGGTCGAGACCCTCCCGCCGCTGCGCCGTGCGGCCGCCGGTTCCGGGCGGCGATCTTGCGGGGATGGATGCTTCGGACGTCGCCGCCGCATCGGCCCCGTTGCACCCGGTGGAATCGGGACTATCCCGCGCCTGCAGGCAAAAGCGATGCTCAGCGGGGCGGTTCCGTCAACGCGCCGCAAGGCGGGGCTCCTGCTCCTGCCGGTGGTCCGCTTCCAGGCGCTCGGCGACGAGCCGCTGCAGCCGCCAGAGATGGTCGTCGAGAATGCCGGCCTCGGCGCAGGCCTGCGCCGTGCGAAAGAGGTATTCCGCGCTCGGGCCGAGATGCCCCGCGCCGGTGGCGATCCGGTCGGCGATCTCTTCCTCGGTGAGGCGGCCGGTGTAGCGGTCGCTGGCGCGGTTGACGACGAAGGTCAGGGCGGTGACCGGGCCTGTGCCCGTCTCCACCGTGACCCAGCGTCCCTCATAGCCGCCGCCGCGCATCTCGCGGCGCCACACCGGCATCAGGGTCGCGGCCGGGTCGATGCCCTCCAGTCTGAACGCGATTCCCCGGCAGATGCCGCCCCGGTCGAGGGCGAGGACGAGGCCCGGCCGGTCGCGGCTCCCGCGAAAGCGCCGCTGCAACAGGCAGAAGCGCCGGTGATAGCCCCGCACCGTGCCGGTGCGCCGCTCGGCCACGGCGAATTCCGGCTGCCAGATCAGCGAGCCGTAGCCGAACACCCAGAGCCCGTTCCCCTGCGCCGGCCTGCCATGGAGCATCCGGTCGAGGCCGGGCGCGAGATCGCGATCGGTGAGGAGATGCAGGGCGCTCGCATCGTCGGCGACGGGAATCGGATGGGCGCGGGCGATGAGATCGAGGGTGAGCGAGAGCGGACGATGCGGCATGGACCGTATCGGAGCATCACCGGTCGGTCCGGGCAAGCCGCGACCTTGATCGCATGCGTTCAGGGCGGGACGTTGCGAGCGGGTACGATCAAGGCTGATCGGCCCCAATGTTTTCGTATTCCAAGGACGATAGCAATGCCTAAGGTGAAGCTTAGCAGCGTCGACACAAGGCTGAGTGGAATGACAAGGAGAAGAGCGAATATCAGATAGACAACCAGTGCGGCAGTCATAGCGCGCAACAGGATACTGAAGGCCCAGAGAGTGAGTAGCCAGCGGCTGCGATGTGTAGGACGCCCGGTGGCCACGAATGCCAGGACTGCCGTGAGGCATCCAAAGCCCATCACTAAGCCATGGAGATACGGATGCTCCATGATGAATGCAGACTCGCGAACCACGATCTCGCTTGGCAACGCCATGCGTGCCGCGAATCCCCAACTCTCGTTCCCCGATTCCGTGCTCCACATGAAGTCGTCGCCTTCGACGCTCGCGCTCGGTAATGTCGCGTCTACCGACCTGAACGAAGACGGATCAATCGTCAGAACCTGTGCTGTATCGTGAACGTAGCCTCGGCAAGATCTTGGTGTGCCGTCGCAGATCAGGGAGATCAGGGAGTACTTACCGCTGCGCGCTAACGGTCGCCCCCGGCCATCGAGAACGAGGAGACGAACAGAATCAGAAAAGAGGATTCCATCTCCGTGAAGGAGCCGGATTTCCCCCTGTTCGCCGTCGGGCAGCGTCAATCGCTCCGTCTGCGTCATGTAAGGGGTATGCGCCACGGCGACGACGTTTCCCGCCGTTAGCGAGGGGACGGAGAGTAGCAGCAGGATTAGAAACCGGAGGCCGGGCTTGGCTTTCATGTCTAGATCGTTCTTTCAGGTATTTTCTCGCGTGTTACGGCGTCAGCCATTGCCGGAAACATACATCCTTATCTGTTCCCCAGCGCCTCCAGCTCCTTGAACGGCTCCGTCTTGTGGCCCTCGCAGACCTCCTCGGCATCTTCGAGGATGCTGAGCTTGCCGGCCTCCTCGCGGATGACGGCCTTGGCCTTCTCGCCCTTGAGGAAGCGGCGGCCCATCATCCGGGCGGACACGCAATAGAGGGTGCGGCCGTCATCCTCGAACGGTCCGGCGATGCGGCTGTGCTCGAACCGGACCGGGATCACCGAGATCGAGCCGAAACCGCTCTGGCGCAGGGCCAGGGCGGCCACCCGCTCGCGCATGGTGAAGGTCGCGCCGGGCGCGGGTGCCGGATCGGGCCGCCCGCACCCGGTGAGCGCGACGGCGACGAGGCCAAGCCATGCGCCGCCAGCACGGCGGGAGATTGCACGGTCCGTGCGGGCGCGCGGTAAGACGGTCATGGTCGTCGAGTCTCGAACCAGGGGAGCATGAGGCATAGCGTCGAACACGCCCTGCGGGAATGCCGGTGACGATGCAATCCACGCCCTCGAGTGGACGGACCGGCCCGTTTCCAACGCACGGTCCGCGCTCTAAGGAGGGGGCATGCAATGGACCGACGACGGCGTGGTGCTGGGGCTGCGCAGGCAAGGCGAGACCGGCGTCGTCCTCGAAGTGATGACCCTGGACCACGGCCGCCATCTCGGCCTCGTCCATGGCGGGCGCTCGAGGCGGATGCAGCCGGTGCTGCAGACCGGCAATCACGTCCGGCTGACCTGGCGGGCGCGCCTCGACGAGAGCCTGGGCGCCTTCGCGGTGGAGCCCCTCGAATCCGCCGCCGCGCGGCTCATGGGCTCCGGCCTCGCCCTTTACGGCGTGACCCACATGGCCGCGCTCCTGCGCCTCCTGCCCGAGCGCGATCCCCATCCCGCCGTCTACGAGGCGGCCCGCATCCTCGTCGCCCATCTCGACGACCGGGTGATCGCGCCGCTCCTGATGGTGCGGTTCGAACTCGCGATCCTGGCCGAGCTCGGCTACGGGCTCGATCTCAGCGCCTGCGCCGCCACGGGAGGCAACGACGCGCTGATCTACGTCTCGCCCAGGACCGGGCGGGCGGTCAGCGCCTCGGCCGGAGAGCCCTTCCGGGACAGGTTGCTGGCGCTGCCGGGCTTCCTTCTCGACCGGAAGGGCGGCCGCACCGGCTTCATGCCGCCCGACGAGCGGGATGTAGCCAATGGGTTTACCTTGACGGGGTATTTCCTCGACCAGCACATCTGGGGGCCGCGCGCCATCGCGCCTCCGGCGGAGCGGGCGCGATTCGTTGCGTTGGGGACGCAGAGCGCCTAAGTCACGTTCGCGTTATGTTCTGATTTGGGCCATGTTCGGCCCGGGAGTTCGTCATGGGCCAGCCCTTCGATCCGCCATCGGGATCCGACGGCATCGAGAGCGTCGAGCTGAAGTCGGCGCTGGAAGAGCGCTACCTCGCCTATGCGCTCTCCACCATCATGAACCGGGCGCTGCCGGACGCCCGCGACGGGCTCAAGCCCGTCCATCGCCGCATCCTCTACGGCATGCGGCTGCTCCGGCTCGACCCGAACACCGCCTTCAAGAAATGCGCGAAGATCGTCGGCGACGTGATGGGCGATTTCCATCCTCACGGCGACCAGGCGATCTACGATGCGCTGGTGCGGCTCAGCCAGGACTTCGCGCAGCGCTATCCGCTGGTGGATGGCCAGGGCAATTTCGGCAACATCGACGGCGATGGCCCCGCCGCATACCGCTACACCGAGGCGCGGCTGACGGAGGTCGCCCGCCTCCTGCTCGACGGGATCGACGAGGACACGGTCGATTTCCGGCCCTCCTACAATGGCGAGAAGGACGAGCCCATCGTCCTGCCGGCGGCCTTCCCGAACCTGCTCGCCAACGGCTCCCAGGGCATCGCGGTGGGCATGGCCACCTCGATCCCGCCCCACAACGCCGCCGAACTCTGCGACGCGGCGCTCTATCTCATCGGCCATCGCGATGCGACCTCGGCCCAGCTCCTCACCTTCGTGAAGGGGCCGGATTTCCCCACCGGCGGCATTCTCATCGACAGTGCCGAGTCGATCGCCGAAGCCTACCGCACCGGGCGTGGCGGTTTTCGCGTGCGGGCGCGCTGGGCGAAGGAGGATACCGGGCGCGGTACCTGGAACATCGTCGTCACCGAGATCCCCTACGGCATTCCCAAGGCCCGGCTCATCGAGAAGCTGGCCGAACTGCTGCAGGAGAAGAAGCTGCCGCTGCTGGCCGACGTGCGCGACGAATCGGCGGAGGACGTCCGTGTCGTCTTGGAGCCGCGCTCGCGCAGCGTCGACCCGGTGATCCTGATGGAATCGGTGTTCCGGCTCACCGAGCTCGAAGCCCGCATCCCCCTCAACATGAACGTCCTGGTGGGCGGTCTCGTCCCGCGCGTGATCGGGCTGGCCGAGGCCCTGCGCGAATGGCTCGACCATCGCCGCGTCGTGCTCCAGCGCCGCTCGCGCCACCGCCTCGCGCAGATCGAGCGCCGCCTCGAAATCCTCGGCGGCCTCCTCATCGTCTATCTCGATCTCGACGAGGTAATCCGCATCATCCGCGAGGAGGACGAACCGAAACCGTCCCTGATGAAGCGGTTCGAACTCACCGAACTCCAGGCGAACGCCATCCTCGACACCCGCCTGCGCTCGTTGCGCAAGCTGGAGGAGATGGAGCTCAAGCGCGAACTCGATACGCTGACCAAGGAGAAGGACGGGCTCGAAGAGCTCCTCGGCTCCGAGAAGATGCAATGGTCGGACATCACCAAGCAGATCCGCGCCGTGAAGAAGGCCTTCGGGCCCGAGACCAAGCTCGGCGCCCGCCGCACCACCCTGGAGAACCCGCCCGATACCGCCGGGATCGACTTCACTTCCGCCATGGTGGAGCGCGAGCCGATCACCGTCATCGTCTCGGCCAAGGGCTGGATCCGCGCCCTCAAGGGGCATGTCGCCGATCTGTCGGGCGTCGCCTTCAAGGGCGACGACGCCCTCAATATCTCGTTCCTCAGCGAGACCACGGCCAAGATCCTGGTGCTCGCCTCCAACGGCAAGGTGTTCACCCTCGAAGCGGCGAAGCTTCCGGGCGGGCGCGGCTTCGGTGATCCGATCCGGTTGATGGTGGATTTCGACGACGGCGCCGAGATCGTCGCCGCGCTGCCGTATCAGCCGGGCGGCAAGCTCCTGATTGCAGGCTCGGATGGGCGCGGCTTCCTCGCCCCCGCCGACGCGCTGGTGGCCAATACCCGCAAGGGCAAGGGCATCATGGGGCTCGACGAGCCGGCCCAGGCCATGCTGCTCGTGCCTGCCGGCGGCGGCGATCATGTCGCCGTCTGCAGCGCAGACCGGTTGCTACTGGTCTTCCCGCTCTCGGAAATGCCGGAACTGTCGCGCGGCAAGGGCGTGCGCCTGCAGCGCTGCCGCCAGAGCACGCTCACCGACGCCCACGTCTTCACCCTGGCCGAGGGCCTGCCCTGGCGCGACAGCGCCGGTCAGGAGCGGCTCGCCAACGCGGCACTGCTGGAGAAGTGGATGGGCCACCGGGCCGAGGCCGGCACGCTGATGACCCGGAGCTTCCCGAAATTCGAGCGGTTCGGGAAGTAGGCGATCCGCGACGTTTGGCATTGTCAGGACGTCGGCCCGGATGGATCAGGCCGGCTTTCCGAACGTCTCCTCGACGAGCCGAGGATTGCGCTGAAGGAGCGCCAGAAGCACACGGGCTGGCCCCTCGGGTCGACGTCTGCGCTGTTCCCAGTTTCGCAGAGTGCCGACTGCGACACCGATCCGGCGCGCGAAGGCGTCCTGACTAAGATCGGTCGCCTTGCGTATGGCCACGACATCGATCTCCCGAGGCACGTGGACGTGCAAATCGGGCACTGTCTCGCCACGCGCGTGCATGGCCGCCTGCTCCAGGCTCCGCGTCAATTCCGCGAATGTCGCGTCGTCCATCGGTTCGTCTCCTCAGAACAAGGTTTCAATCAGCCGAGCGAGTGCACGGGCCTGGTCGGGGGTCAGATCGCTTTGATCGTTCTTCGCATAGGCCATGAGCAGGTAGACGCCGCGCGCTGCCACCACATACGAAATCACCCTCGCACCACCGCGTTTGCCGCGTCCGGCCAGGGGAATGCGAGCTTTTCGAAGCCCCCCCGCACCGGGGATCACGTTGCCGGCATGTGGATTCGCTGCGAAATAATCCACGACCGCGGACCGCTCGGTCTCGGTCATGACTCTTTCGGCGGAGCGTAGATACACCTCCGTCTCAATGACCGTATGAAGTGGTCCAGCCATACTCAAGACTGCGCCATTGACGCAGGAGGGTCAAGGCGCATCATGCCAGTTCGATGGGGAGCGTCCGGCTGACCCAATTTTCTCGAAAGTCAGGTGAGATCTGAAGCAGAGAGCGGCGCGCCGACGAACGGGAAATGGCGAACGTTCCACAGACTCGGGCAAGCGACTTAGCGCTTCAGGGGCGTTGACGGCTTGGGGACGATCCTGACGGCTTCAACAGCAGTCAGGCCGGGATTCCAAAGCAACGCCATGCGGTGTCGGTCGAGGCTGCAGAGAAGGTTTGCCGCCGCCGCAAGGCTCGGTCGCAGCCTCATTCTCGCTCTCCGGCTGGCCGCGCTAGCCGGAATGACGGAGGAATGCTCGTTCAGCGAAATCGCAGGGTCCATGACGGCTGGGTCATTCCACGAAGGTGTTCCGAGGCAGCGTCATGACAGACATGCCGTTCCATCCCGGGCCGGGACGGAGACTGGCGGTATCCATGCTCAGCGGCGGCGGAACTGGCCGCGGATCGGCGGGCGCGGACCTGAGGAGCGCTCGTCCTTGTGACGGAACACGAGGCGGCCCTTCTCGAGATCGTAGGGGGACATCTCGACGGTGACACGGTCGCCGGCCAGAGTCTTGATGCGGTTCTTCTTCATCTTGCCGGCCGTGTAGGCCACGATCTCGTGGCCCTGGTCGAGCTGCACGCGGTAGCGTGCGTCCGGCAGGATCTCGATCACGAGACCGTCGAACTGCATCAACTCTTCTTTCGCCATCCACACTCTCCAGCCGGAACGCCAGAACGGGGCATTCCGGGACACCAAAAACATAGCCGTTCGGCAAAACGCTGCGGGCGGCGGGTCCGATCCCATCGGATGCGCAACACCGGCGAGCGTCGGCACGACATAATGTTCGCGCGTCCCGTAAGCAAGCTTTTACCGCCTGGAACGCTATCGCGTCGACAGAAAATCACATGCTGTCCTGGTCCCTCGACAGTGTCGCGGGGGGCTCAACTGCCCGATTCGGCAGGCTCGTGCCGGACGACGACAAGGAGACCTCATCGCCGTCCGCCCGCGCGACTGCGCGGTGGCGGGTGTTCGCCGAACGCGCCGAGGACGACCATAGGTCGTGATCGGCGCCGCTTGGTATCGAGCCGCATCCGTGGCGAGTACGGCCTTCCCGAACCGGCGGCGATACGCGGGCCCCTCGCCTCAGGGCGTCACGGCGTTGCCGGCGTAATCGATGCGGCCGTCCGGCGTCTTCCTCCAGACCTGCAGCACGTAGCCGGGTGCCTTGGACTGGCCGTTGGCATCGAACGCGATCTCGCCGATGGCGGTCTTGAGCGGCACACCGCCGTGCAGGAGATCCGCGACCTTGCGGCCCTCGCTCGACTTCGCCTGCTCCACGGCCTGTCTGAGGATCTCCACCGCCGCATAGCCCTGCGCCGCCACCATGTCGGCCTCCGGCGTCCTCGGCCTGGCCGCCACGCCCTTGGATTCGGGCAGCTTTCGCGGCTCCGGCAGGAGGGTCATCACCGTCCCCTCGGCGCCCGGGCCGGCCCCCGTGGCGAAGTCCTTGTCGAGGAGCCCGTCACTGCCGACGAGGGGTATGGCGAGACCCGCCTCGCGCAGGGAGCGGATCAGCTGGCCGGCTTCCGGCGCGAGGCCGCCGAAATAGACGACCTCGACCTGCGCGCGTTTCAGGCGGGCGACGAGGGACGACAGGTCCCTGTCGCCGCGGTTGAGGCTCTCGAAAGCCGTCTCGGCCTGCCCGTTCCCCTTGAGGATGCGGGCGACATCGTCCACCAATCCGCGCCCGAACGTGCTCTTGTCGTGAACGAAGCCGATCCGCCGCCCGCGGAAACGTGCGAGGAGATAAGTGGCCGCGATCTGCCCCTGCTCGGCGTCACTGCCGCCGATACGGAAGACGTTCCAGGCCCCGCGCGTGGTCAAGGCAGGCCAGGCGATGCCGGGCGTCACGGCGGCGATTCCCGCGTCCTCGTAGATCGGCAGGACCGACGCCGCCACGGTGGCGTTGAACGGCCCGACGACGAGGGGGACCCGATCGGCGATGAACTTGCGCGCGACCGCGAGCCCCTGCTTGCCGTCGCCGGCATCGTCGGCCACGACGAGGGCGAGCTTGAGCCCCTTTGGGCCGGCCGCGCGGTTGAGATCCGCCACCGCCTGTTCGGCTCCCGCCCGGAGCCCCTGTCCGAAGGCGGCATCCGGCCCGGTGAGAGGGAGCGAGAGGCCGATCCGGACCGGTGCCTGGGCCGGACTCTGTGCGACGACGCCGGATGCGACGAAGGCCAGCGCGGCGAAGAACGGTGCGGCGGCCGCGGGTAAGATGCGTCTCATGGTGCGAGGCCCGGATGGTCGGCACGAGGCCGATCCAGCCTCCTTAGCGCAGCCTGACGCAATTGGCGCGGCCCGATCGAATGGGCCGTCCTTCCACGGGGCGATCCATTGGGCGATGCCTGTGTGCCGGTCGGCACGCTTCGGGGGCCGGGCATGGCACGGGCCTCGCCTGCGCATTGCACCGGGGGTGCCGGAGCCTATCTCCCCGAGGCGGCGTTGCGTGAGTGCCGTCATGCCCTGGACGCGCAGCGCGCGGAGTGTCCCATGCTCTCCACCGAAACAGACATCCTCCACGCGGCCGAGGCGTGGCGCCTTAGCGGGCGCGGCGTGGCGCTTGCCACCGTGGTCGAGACCTGGGGCTCCGCGCCTCGCCCGGTGGGCAGCCACCTCGTCGTCGACGAGGGCGGCAACTTCCTCGGTTCGGTCTCGGGCGGCTGCGTCGAGGGGGCCGTCATCACGGAAGCGCTGGACGCCATCGCCGACGGACGATCCCGGGTGATCGAGTTCGGCGTCGCCGACGAGACCGCCTGGCGGGTCGGTCTCTCCTGCGGCGGGCGCATCCGCGTCTTCGTCGAACGCATCGACTGAAGCGGCGCCATGAAGCTCGATTCCCTCCATGCCCTCAACGTCGAGCGTGCCGCGCGCCGCGCCGCGATGCTCGTCACCGACCTTGACGACGGCAGCCAGCGCGTGGTCCGCGAGGCAGAGATCCCGGCCGACCCCCTGGCCGACATCCTGGCGCGACGCCTCGCCTCCGGAAAGAGCGGCCTCGTCGAGGTGGAGGGGCGGCAGTTCTTCCTCACCGTGCAGGTGCCCGCCGTGCGGCTCGTCCTGATCGGGGCGGTGCATATTAGCCAGGCGCTCTGCCCGATGGCGACGGCGGTCGACCTGTCCGTGAGCGTCATCGACCCGCGGACGGCCTTCGCCACGCCCGAGCGCTTTCCGGAGGTTCCCCTCCTGCCCCTCTGGCCCGACGAGGCCCTGGCCGGCCCCGTTCCGCCCCTCGACCGCTATTGCGCCGTCGCGGCCCTGACCCACGATCCGAAGATCGACGATCCCGCGCTGATCGCGGCCCTGAAGGCCGAGTGCTTCTATGTGGGCGCCCTCGGCTCGCGGAAGACCCACGCCGCGCGGGTCGAACGCCTGTCGCAGGCCGGGCTCTCGCCCGAGCAGATCGCGCGGATCGAGGCGCCGATCGGCCTCGACATCGGCGCCGTGAGCCCGGCCGAGATCGCGGTCTCCATCCTGGCGCAGATCGTGTCCGCCCTGCGCGGCGGCGGTCCGCGTGCCGTCAAAGGCGGAGGCCCCGCGTGAAGTTCGGTTCGGTCGCGATCACGCGGGCCGCGGGGCTCATCGCCGCCCATACCCTGCGGGCCGATGACGTGATCGTCCGCAAGGGGCAGCCGATCCAGGGCGACGACGCGCGTCGTCTCGCCGAGGCCGGCCTCGACAGCGTGGTGGCGGTGACCCTGGAGACGGGCGATGTCGGCGAGGACGAGGCTGCCGCCCGTCTCGCCGCTCGGGTGGCGGGGTCGGGTCTTTCCACCGGCCCCGCCTTCACCGGGCGCTGCAACCTCCAGGCGGAGGTGGCGGGCATTCTGATGATCGACCGTCCTGTCGTCGACGCGGTGAACGCCGTGGACGAGGCCATCACGCTCGCGACCCTGCCGCCGTTCCGACCGGTGAGTCCGGGCGAGATGGTGGCGACGGTGAAGATCATTCCCTATGCCGTGTCCGGCTCCGCCCTCGACCGCGCCTGCGGGATCGCGACGCCGGCGCCCCTCACGGTCATGCCCTATCGCCGCTTCCGGGTGGGTGTCGTCTCCACCCTGCTGTCGGGGCTCAAGGAGGCCACCGTCGCCAAGACCCTGCGCAACCTGGAACGCCGGCTGGGGCCGACCGGGGCCGGGATCGCCTCCGACCTTCGAGTCTCGCACGAGGCCGGTGCGGTGGCGACCGCCATCCGCGAGGCCATCGACCGCGACGGATGCGATCTCGTCGTGGTGTTCGGCGCCTCGGCCATCGCCGACCGGCGCGACGTCATCCCCGCCGGCATCGAGGCGGCGGGCGGGGAGGTGGAGCATTTCGGCATGCCCGTCGATCCCGGCAACCTGCTCCTCGTCGGCCGTCGCGGCGAGGTCCCGGTGATCGGGGCTCCCGGCTGCGCGCGCTCGCCCGCCGAGAATGGGTTCGACTGGGTTCTCCATCGCCTGCTCGCCGGCCTCGCGGTGAGCCGCGCCGACATCGTCGGGCTCGGCGTCGGTGGCCTGCTCATGGAGATCGTGTCCCGGCCTCAGCCGAGATCGGGGCGGCAGGGTCCGTCGGAAGAAAGCATGTCGGAGGATGCCTGACGCCGTCGGCATCGTCCTCCTCGCCGCTGGCCGGGGAACGCGCTTCGGTGAGGCCGTGAAGATGCTTGCACTCCTCGATGGCCGGCCGCTCGTCCGCCACGCGGCCGAGACTGCGATCGCGGCGAATCTCGGTCCCGTGGCGGTGATTCTCGGCTCGCATGGCGCTGCGGTCCGGCGGGCGCTGGCGGGCCTCGACCTGCGGATCGTCGACAACCCGGCCCATGCCGAGGGCCTGTCCACCTCCCTGCGATGCGGGCTCGACGCCTTGCCGGAGACCGCCCGCATCATCGTGATGCTCGGGGACATGCCGCGTATCCGGCCCAGCCACCTCGCGTCCCTGGTCGAGGCCTTCCTGGCCGCCGACCCGGCGCCGGCCGCCATCGTCCCGGTCCATCGCGGATCGCGCGGAAACCCGGTTCTCCTCAATCGCGCGCTCCTCGCGTCCGATCTGGCGTCGCTCACCGGGGATCAGGGCGCCGGCCGGATCCTGGCGGCGCGGACGGATGTCGTGGAACTGGAGATGGATGCGGCCGTCGTCCTCGATATCGATACGCAGGCCGCCCTGATCGCTGCCGCCCGCGCCTGATCAGGAGGCCTTGTGATCAGGAGGCCTTGCCCGGCCGCTTCGCCTCGTTCCGGCAGCGGTCGGAGCAGTAGCGGACCTCGTCCCACACCCGTTCCCATTTCTTGCGCCAAGCGAAGGGCTTGCCGCAGGTGGCGCAGACCTTGGTGGGCAGATCCGCCTTCTTGCGCATGCGCGGCATGGGAGGCTTGTCCTAGCGCCCGAGTTGCCCGGCATCCGCGACGGCGACCGGGCTCCAGCGGGTGATCTGGATGAAGCCGTCGCGGGCGGCGACGACGATGTGGCGGCGGTAGCGGTGGACGATCGTTCCCGGCGAGTGGCGGTGCGGCTCGCGCCAGCCTTCCGCCGCCGCGACGAAGACACGGTTGTCGCCCAACTGTACGATGGTCTCGATGGTGCCGAAGGCCCGCATGCGCCGCAGAATCGCCTCCACGTCCGTGCGGAAATCGAGGGTCCTGTCCGCATCCGTCACGCGGGGCCAGTAGGAGCCTTCGCCCTGGGGCTGGGCCGCCCGCCAGCGAGTCGGCAGGTCGCGCGCGATCGGTCCCGAGGCCAGCCGCCGGGCTGCGATCTGGCATTTGGCGAGCAGGGTCTCGTGAGTCTCCTGCGGCGCCATGGCGAACGTCTCCTGCGCGAGGATGTCACCCGTGTCGAACCCCTCCTCGGCCAGCACATGCGCGGTCACGCCCCAGCTGTCGCGTGCGTCGGTGATCGCCTTGAAGAGGGGGTAGGGGCCGCGCCCGACCGGCAGGGGCGAGGGATGGAAGTTCAGGGCGTAGCCGGCCCGGTTGCGCCAGCCCCGGATGAGCCAGGGGTAACCGGCCACCACGAGCGCCCAGTCCGTCCCGTGGGTCTGCGCCAGGGCGTCGAGATCCGCGAGCTTGATCCGCGAGAGTTGCATCGGGATGCGGTGACGGCGGCTCTGGGCCACGACCGCCTCGTTGTGGTCGTAGAGCCCATCGCAGGGCCGGGTGAACAGCTTGATCGGCGTCCATCCGGCATCCACCAGCGCTTCGAACACGCCGCCGAGGAAATCGATGCCGGCGAAGGCAAACTTCATGAAGAACCCCGGGAGCGGATGCGCGGCGTGCGACTCTACGGATGGTGCCCTGCGGGCTCCACGGTCGCGCCGTCCGCCTTACCTAACCGATCCGGCACGGAATGGGAGCGGTCATGAATCGGGTTGTGATCTACGGCGGAACCGGCGGTATCGGCATGGCCACGGCGCGGGCCCTGCGCAAGCGCGGGATCCCGCTGCATCTCGCGGCGCGCGATGCCGGGCGGCTCGAGGAAGTCGCCGCCGACCTCGGTGAGACCACCTTCACCGCAGGCGACGTCACGGACCCCGCCCATTTCGCGATCGTCACGCAGGAGGCGGGCGACACCTTGGCCGGGCTCGTCTACGCAGTCGGCACCATCAACCTGAAGCCGCTG
>NZ_NKUG01000118.1 GCF_014845095.1 Methylobacterium bullatum
GGGCAGGGGGCGCGGCCGGGGCGGCCGGCGCTGCTTCGCTCGCCGGGCCGTTGACCGGGGCGTTGCCCTCCGCCGCTGCTGCGGCGGCGGCCCAAAGGGTGATCGACGCGGCGGCGACCATCCGGACAGTTCTGAACACGTGCGTTCCCCGAAGAAGCATCTCGCCGGCTCCCGCTCAACCTGAGCCATTCCGATGAGTTCCCACCTGCCATGGGACGGACGGCGTATGAGGGCGGACCAAGGCGAAGTTGTGGATGAGGGCGGGTCGATCGGCGACGATGCGGCTCGCCGCGATGTCGAGTTGGCAAGAACCGGACCGTCGCGGCCATGGTGGCGTGGAGTATGGGGGGTGTCCAGACGAACCGGTGGACGATCACCCCGAATTTTCCCTCAGGTCGAGGGGGGAGGTGTGACAAACGCCCTGCGATCGTCTGGTTTTCGCCTTTTGTGCATCGTAGAGATGCGCGCAAGCGTGCCGGACCACCCGCGCGAACCAGGGTGGAATACTTTTGAGGATCAAGTCGATGCGTATCCCGTCGAACGTCTGCGCCGTGGCGCTCATCGCGGCGGCCCTGGGCGGATGTCAGGCGCTGTCCGGCAATTCAGGCGTCATGCCCGAGAGCGAAGTGGGGCCTCCGCCGTCCATGCGTGGCTCGGTTCCCGGAGCCCAGCGCCCGCGGGCGGCCGAAGTGGACCCCGACGGCGTGCCTCTGCAGACGGCGCCGACGCGGCGGCTCGACCTGCCGAAATCGGCCGGTGGCCAGGCCCGCTCGCAGGCGGAGTCGGAGCGGCGTATCCGCCGCGAGGATATCGAAGGCGATACGACCAGCCGGTCGAGCTCCGGCGGTCTCGCTCCGCAGATGGGCTCCGGCGGCAGCGTCGGCCTCGGCGGCAAGTTCTGAGGAACGCTCGCGAAACTCGCGGTCATCGCCGCCTTCCGTTTCCGGCCGGGCGGCGATGCGGGAGTTTCGTGAAAGGCACTGCAACGGCTCCTTCCGCACTGCGGAAACGCTGCATGCGGAAAGCGTGATCTCGACGGTCAGATCAGGTCGGCGCCACGTGTGTCGGCTTCGCCCCGACTCTCGGCGGCGACGAGTCCGGCAAGACCAGCGAGGAACGCGCCGGAAGCGACGATGGTGAGGGAAACGACTGCGATGATCATGCGCGGAGTGTTCCTCATCGAGTTTAAGGGATCGTTGCATTGTCCGGGTCGGGCGATGCGCCTGCGTCCTCGATGACGGTCGGTCGAAAAAAATTCCATCCTCGCGCCTTGCGGTCAGAACAGGCCCTCGATGCTTCGGGACGCCGTCGTCAGCCCACGCGCTTCGCACCGGCCGCATTGCTTTGAGCCGGATGACGCGTCGGTGGCGCGAATCCCCCTCGGCCGTGCCGGCAGCCACACAAGCCGTTGTTAGCGTGAAGCTTTTCGGAAAAAATCTCCGGTCCACGGCCGCAATGACGTCTCGTCGGCCTGCTGCGAAGCGTGGCTGCACTGGCGACCGCCCATGCCACGGAGATTGTGTGTGATCGATGATCGAAAGGGCTGCAGGGTCCCCGTTATCCCCGTCCCTTCTGTGGATGGGCGGTGGGTCTACGTGATTCCCTCTTGGAACGCTCTCAGCACCGCTTAGTTGTTGCAGCTATGCGCTCCGAGGCCCCTGGCCGTGGGCGTGACGGCGCTCGAAGCCAAATTCCGGAGGAACTCATGGCAACCAAAACCACCACCAAGGCAGCCGAAAAGCCGGCCGCCGCCAAGAAGGCCGCTGCTCCGAAGGCCGAAGGCGCCGCCAAGCCGAACGCGCTGCAGCAGCCGCTGAAGCCCTCCGAGGAACTCGCAGCCGTGGTCGGCGCCGCAGCGCTTCCGCGCGGCGAGGTCGTCAGCAAGGTCTGGGAATACATCAAGAAGCACAATCTCCAGAACCCGGAGAACAAGCGCGAGATCCTGGCCGACGACAAGCTGAAGAAGGTTTTCGGCAAGGACAAGTGTACCATGTTCGAGATGAACAAGCACCTCGCGGCCCATCTCAAGTCGGCCTGACGCCGATGCGGCCCGGCGCTTCGACAGCGCCGGGCAGGCTCTTCGAGACGGCGATACGGCCGCTCCCGGTTCGGGTGGGTCGGCCTCAGGCGATGTGCCGGATGACCCCGCCATCCACACGCAGAGCGGCGCCGCTGGTGGCGCTCGCGGCCGGGCTGCAGATATAGGCCACCATGCTGGCGACCTCCTCCACGGTCGCGAGGCGACCGATCAGTGAGGTGGAGCGGTGCTCGGCGACGAAGTCCCGTCCCAGCTTGTCGAGGTCGACCTCGCCGGTATCCTTCGCCATTTTCGCCATGAAGTCCGCGACACCCTCCGAGAGGGTCGGACCGGGAAGCACGCTGTTGACCGTTACCCCGCTTCCGGCCACGGTCTCGGCGAGGCCGCGTGATACGGCGAGCTGCGCCGTCTTCGTCATGCCGTAATGCACCATCTCCACCGGAATGTTCAGGCCGGACTCGCTGGATATGAAGACGACCCGCCCCCATCCCGCCGCGACCATGCCCGGCGTGTAGGCGCGGGAGAGGCGGATGCCGCTCATGACGTTGGTCTCGTAGAAGCGAAGCCAATCCTCGTCGGGTATCTCGAAGAACGGCTTCGGCTCGAAGATGCCGGTGTTGTTCACCAGGATATCGACGGCCGGCAAACCCTTCACCACCGCCTCCGCACCGCTCGCCGTGGCGATGTCGCCGGGCGCCGCGATGAAGCAGGTCGTGCCGGTTTCCTCGGTCAAGCGCGCGATCGCCGCCCGGACCCGGTCCGGTGTGCGCCCGTTGACGGCGACGGTTGCACCCATTCCGGCAAGGGCCTTGGCGATGCCGTAGCCGATGCCGCCGGTCGAGCCGGTCACCAGCGCGCGTCGCCCCTTCAGATTCATGTCCATGAATGTTCCTCCGTTGGCAGCCTCGTGGATCAACGCCCGAGGCGATGGGTGGCTGCGTTCGGTGGATCAGCCCGTCGGCTGGCGCCGCATGATGCTGGAGACGGCACCCGCCGCTGCCATGGCGCAGGCGCACCACAGAGCGGTTCCGATGGAGACCGCCGTGCCGCTGGCGTGGGTGAGCCCGAAAATGACGGCGACGAGGGCCGCGCCCAGCGACTGCCCGGTCAGCCGCGCCGTCGATTGCATGCCGCTGGCTCCGCCGCTGCGCGAACGCGGTGCGCTGGTGACGATCACCTTGTTGTTGGGCGATTGGAACAGCCCGAAGCCGACGCCGCAGACGGTCAGCCGCCAGGCGATATCAAGGAGGGACGGGGCGGCGGGGAGCAGCGCCAGCGCCGCAATGCCACCGGACATGAGCGCCAGCCCGATTCCGCCGAGAACACCCGGGGCGTACCGGTCGGCGAGGCGGCCGGATATCGGCGCCGTGATGGCGATGGCGATGGGCCAGGGCGTCATCAGGAAGCCGGTCTCGGTTGCCGAGAGGTGCAGCGCATCCTGGAAATAGAAGGGCAGGGCGACATAGGCCATCATCTGCGCCCCGAACGAGGCGATGGAGGTCACCATCGACAGGGCGAAGGCGGGAATGCGCAGCAGATCCACCGGTAGCAGGGGCGTCGGGAGCCGCGCCTGATACCGCACGAACACGGTGCCGACCGCGAGCCCGGCTGCGATCTCCGCCAGGGCGAGCCAGCGCCCGTTCGCCTCGCCGATTCCATCGAGCCCGATGATGAGAAGGCCGAAGGTGAGGGCGTTGAGGATCGCGCTCGGGACGTCGAACCGCGCCCCGCTCACCGGCGTCACCGGCAGGGTCCGCGCCGCCACCGCCAGGGCCACGAGGCCGACGGGTAGGTTGACCAGGAACAGCCAGGGCCAAGTCGCCACGGATAGGATCGCGGCGGCCACGGTGGGGCCGGTAGCGGAAGCCATGGCGACGATGAAAGCGACGTTGCCGACGCCCCGGCCGATCATGCGGTGCGGGTAGATGAACCGCACCAGAGCGATGTTCACGCTCATGATCCCGGCGGCGCCGAACCCCTGGGCGATGCGCGCGACGATGAGCCCGGGCAGGGATGTGGAAAGAGCGCAGGCGAGGGACGCCGCGACGAACAGGACGAGGCCGCCGAGATAGACCTTGCGATAGCCGAGGATGTCGCCGAGGGAGGCCAGCGGCAGCAGCGATGCTGTCACCGCGATCTGGAAGCCGTTGACCACGAAGATCGCCGAGGCCGGACTGACCCCGAGATCCTTCGCCATGGCCGGAAGGGCCACGTTGACGATGGCCCCGTCCAGCACCGCCATGGTCATGGCGAGTCCGATGGCGAGGAGCGCCAGCATGCGTTCGCGCACCGGCAGGCCGTCCATCGGTTTGTCGGGGACCGGCCCGGTCGTGCCGCCGCCAGGGGGAATTGCCTCGTGCGTCATCGCACAAAGCCGTGGACGATCCCTGCTCGCTTCGGCAAGTGCCCTATGTCACCCCTCGGCAAGGGGGGCGGCATCGTTACCCCCTTCGGAGGAATGACATGCGTCTGGCGACACTCCTGCTCGGCTGCCTGCTCGCGCTGTCGCCCGCCGCCGTGCGAGCCGAGGATACAGGCCCTCTCGGGATCGGGCTCGAAGGGTTCGCCTATCCCTATCCGGTCTGGTTCCTCGACCTGACACGGGACAACGAGCGCCAGCGTCTCGCCTATATGGATGTCACGCCGACCGGGACGCCAAATGGACGCACAGTGCTGTTGCTGCACGGCCGCAATTTCCCGTCGAGTTACTGGGAGCCGGTGATCGGCGTGCTGGCCGGTGCGGGCTACCGCGTGGTCGTCCCGGACCAACTCGGCTTCGGCAAATCGTCGAAGCCGGTGGGACCGTTCAGCTTCGACGTGATGGCGGCGGAAACCGTATCGCTTCTCAATGCCCTCAATCTCCCGCGGGTCGACGTGGTCGCCCATTCCATGGGCGGTATGCTGGCCGCCCGCCTCGCCCGAAACGCGCCGAACCGGGTGAACAGCCTCGTCCTCGAAGCGCCGATCGGTCTCGAGGATTATCGCTTCACCGTCCCGCCGGTTTCCAACGACACGCTTCTGCGGATCGAGGGCGGTGTCACCGGGGACGTCTACCGGCGCCAGCTGATGACGAACTACGCGCTGTCGCTTCCCTCATCGGCGATCGAGCCCTTCGTTTCGATACGCGAGCGCGTCAAAGGCTCAGGCGAGTATCCGCGCTGGCTCCAATCCTTCGTCAATTCCTACCAGATCATCTGGGGACAGCCGGTGGTGCACGAGATCCCGCTGATCGCCGCGCCGACGCTGTTCGTCATGGGCGGGAACGACCGCAACGCACCGGGCAAGCCTTTCGCCCCCGAGAACCTGCGCGCCGCCATGGGCGACAATGCCGGCCATGCCAAAGCTCTGGCGGCACGGATGCCCGATGGGCGCGCTGTCGTCTTCGACGGCATCGGCCACCTCGTCCATATGGAAGCGACCGATCGCTTCAACGCCACGATGCTCGAATTCCTCAACGGCCATTGAGCCGGGACAAACTAAGGAAACACTCAGATGGATGTCGGCGTGATCGGGTTGGGCCGGATGGGCCGGGGCATGGTTCAGAGCCTCGTCCGGGGCGGTCATCGGGTGAGGGTCTGGAACCGGACTGCATCCGCCGCCGACGGTCTCGACGGGGTGACGGTCGTGCATAGCGCGGCGGACGCCTTCACCGGGGATGCGGCGATCACCATGCTCGCCGACGACGCGGCCCTGCGTTCGGTGATCGTGGAGGGCGGGCTTCTCGATTCCGGCACGCGGCCCGGCCTGCATCTCAGCATGAGCACGATCTCGGTGGCGCTCGCCCAGGAGCTCACCGCTATCCACGAGCGGGCCGGCGTGCCCTATATCGCCGCCCCCGTCTTCGGCAGGCCGGACGTGGCGCAGAACGGTGCCCTGAACATCGTCGTCGCGGGAGACCCTTCCGTCATCGCGAAGGCGCAACCGCTGCTCGACGCCCTCGGCACGAAGACCTGGCCCTTCGGAACCCAGCCGTACCGGGCCAATGCGGTGAAGCTCGCGGGCAACTTCATGCTGATCGCGGCCATCGAGGCCATGGGCGAAGCCGCCGCCTTCGCCGAAGGGCATGGCGTCGCCAGTGCCGATCTCCTCGACCTTCTCACCAACACGCTCTTCGCCTCGCCGGTCTACAAGGGCTACGGCGCATCCATCGCCGCCGGGCGTTACGAGCCACCGGGCTTCGGTCTGAGGCTCGGGCTCAAGGATATCGGCCTCGCCCTCGCGGCATCGGGTCAGGCCGGCGTACCGATGCCTTTCGCCAGCGTGCTGCGCGACACCCTCATCGACGCCGTCAGCCACGGCGACGGCGACAAGGATCTCGCCGCCCTGGCGCTGGTCTCGGCGCGGCGAAGCGGGCGTTGAAGGCAGACCCGCTCCGGTGCGGTGCTATGAGACGAGGAAGTCGGAGGCCGTCAGAAATCCGACACTCCTGACCGTCGCGAACTGGACGGCCTGCTCGGCGCCGCTACCGTCCGTATCGTATGAGAGGGCGCCCGTGTAGTAATCGTAGAGGATACGGTCGCTCGCATCGACCGTACCCGTGCGAATGTTCTTGAACGCAGCGCCGGACAGATCGCCCTCCACCAAGCCTTTGAAGATCGCGTTCTCCAGCCTGATCGTATCGGTGCCGTGAAAGAAATCGGTGATGCTGTCGATGTTGTCTTTCCCGAGCTTCGTATCGAAGACGAACGCGTCCTTCCCGCCGGAGCCTGCCAGTACGTCCGTCCCCAACCCGCCATTGATGACGTTGTCGCCGTACGTGCCGGCGATCGCGTTCGCGAGATTGTTGCCGGTGAGATCGATGGCGAGATAGGGGTCTTCCTGGCTGCCGATCAGGAACTCGATGGACTGGTCCTTCGCGAGCGTGAAATCCGAACTGGCATAGACCGTATCGGTGCCCCGGTCCTTTGCCTCGATGACCTGATCCCGCTTACTGCTGACATAGTAATCGTCGTTGCCTGCAAGGCCCTTCAGGACATCGATACCGGCTCCACCATCGAGACGGTTGTTGCCCGCATTGCCGGTGACCGTGTTCGCGAGCGCATTGCCGACGCCACCGATATCGCCCTTGCCCGTCAGCGTCAGGTTTTCGACATTGGCCGAGAGCGTATGATCGATCGATGACAGAACGAGGTCCGTGCCCGCGCCGCGCTTCTCGATCACCACGTCGCCGAAATGGTCGATGACGAACGTGTCGTTGCCGATCCCACCCTCCATCCGGTCGATACCTTTGCCGCCATCGAGGGTGTCGTTGCCCGCTCCGCCGATGAGATGGTCGCTTCCGGTATAGCCAAAGAGCGTGTCGTTGCCGCCGAGACCGTCGATCCGGTCGTTCCTGGCGGAGGCCATGGCCCCTTTGAGCAGGTCCGCGCCCGACGTCGCGCCCTTCACCTGGAACGGGTCGGCCGTCGAAATGGAATAGATCTGGAAATCGGTGTCGCTGTCCGTCCGTTCGAGTCCCGTCTCG
The DNA here is from genome assembly GCF_014845095.1 of Methylobacterium bullatum. GTDB lineage: Bacteria > Pseudomonadota > Alphaproteobacteria > Rhizobiales > Beijerinckiaceae > Methylobacterium > Methylobacterium bullatum. Next base: position 7,503 of record NZ_NKUG01000118.1, read on the forward strand.
TGACCCGACTTGAGGAGACCGAACGTGCCGTTCTGCAAGGCCACGATCTGAGGCAGTTCGGACCGATGCCCGCTTCCGATCGCTTCCGAATAGAAGTCGAAAACCTGCCCCGTGGCAGACCCGTCCGCGTTGTAAAGCAACCCGCGCGCGGTCGTCAGGATCTTTCCATCCGCCACATAGGAAGATCCGAGGACCAGTTCGAGCAATTGCCCGTTCGAGAGAGTCGTCACGGACACGATGTAAGCGTTGTCGAACGTGTAGGTCTGGGCGAGCGTGACCGCTTTGGTGATGCTTCCGTCGAGACCAGCCTTGTAAGTCGATGCTGCGATATCGGTGAGGACATCGGTCTGGACGCCATTAGCGGCCTTCTTGATGTCCCGCCCCTCATAGGCGACGGCAAATCCGCCATTCTGGTCGGCGGTGACCGAGTAAATCACCTTCGTTTCGTATCCGCCCGCAAACTCGGCCACCTGGCCGAGTTTGAACGCTTCGCCCGGCACCTTGCCGTCTGCGGTCACCACGCGAGCCATGAGGGTCGAGGTGACACGGCCCATATCGACCCAGGTCGCGAGATAGCGACCGTCCGATAGGGCGGTGACTTTGGTCGAATGGGTCTGGTCGTCGTTCACCGAGCGGTCGACGACGGCGGTCGCGACGAAGCGGTGGTTCTCGTCGATGATGTCGACCGTCCGGATCTTGCTGGTCGATCCCTGGGCGATATGGGCGAGGGCCATCGCACCGTTCTGCGCGAAGGCGACGCTGTTGTCGTAAGCGCTCAGGAACGGCTCGTCCGTATCGGACAGGGAGGTGATCTTCGTGGTGTAGAAGGGCGTGAAGGTCCCTTTCGCGTCCACGGTACCGAGGCTGTACTTTGCCTTCTGATATTGCGTCGAAAAGCCGCCGAACGTGCCGTCGACGTAAGTGCTGTCATAGACGCCGATGACGACAGATCCGTCGTCTCGGACGGACAAGGCCTCTACTTGGAGGTCGCCAAGGGAAAGCGGTCCTTTCGAAGGAACGCCGGTCGCCCCGAAGCTGGTCAGGGTGACGGGGTGCGTGCCAGGTTCGCCGCGCGGGCCCGGAACATAACCGCTGGTGAGCAGGGCGAACCCGGCTTTTGCCTTCGGCACGATGAGGTCGAGACTGTCGGTGCCGACGACCGGCCCAAGGTCGATCGGCTCTCCATTCGCTACCAGCACCGCCGACATGTCCGCTCCTCAAAGAAGAATCCGGCAGGTGGTAGGGCGGGGCTCATACAATCTCAATCGCGAATTGAACCTCGATTCCGTCAGCGCGGAGGCGTGCTGTTTCTGCAACCTGTCGCGTCGCTTAGAGCGCTCCCTCCCGCACGGCCCCCGGATCGGCGAGCGAGTGCAGCAGCCGCGCGGCGGAATGGGCGAAGCGCAGGGTCACCGCCTTGCGGCGGGCGCCGCTCAGCACATGGTCGACCGGGTCGCGCAGGATCGCGGCGCTGTAGCCGTCGGCGATGATCAGCCCGGCCTCGTCGGGCGTCAGTCCTTCGGGGAGGGAATCGGGAACGGCGAAATAGAAGCGGTCGCAATAGTCCCGGTAATCCGGCCACTTCTTGTCGGCGCGGAAGTCGGCGACGCTGGACTTGATCTCGACGATGGTCAGCCGGCCCGCTGGGCACAGGGCAATGATGTCCGCCCGCCTTCCGTTGGCGAGGGAGAATTCCGGGATCGTCACATGGCCGAGGTCGGCGAACAGCCGGCGGACCCCGCGCTGGACCTGGAGCGCGGTCGCCGATTGCCGGCGGTCCGGCGGCAGGACGAGATGGGCGAGGGCTGCTGACATGGCTTCGCTTGGGGATGG
>NZ_NKUG01000119.1 GCF_014845095.1 Methylobacterium bullatum
GCCCAGCGAGGTCGAAAGCGCCGAAATCGTGCTCGTTATACGGGTCGTCGGCGACGCTGAAGGCTTCGAACGCTTGCACCGTCGCCTCGGCTTCGCGACGCTGTTCCTCTGGCAGGCTGGCAATCCCGCGCGACAGCATCACATGGCCGCCGACAAAGCTCCGGCGGAAGGCATCGTTGAGGGCACGCACCCGGTTGGTGTGGGTGGTCGAGGCGGGATCCGCCTCGACGCTGATGGGGGCCGGGCGGCTCATGCCCCTGGCTTTGCGCTCTGCACCGCGCCGGGCGGCAGCAAACCAAGCTCGCTGCGGTGCCGGGTGATCAGCCCATCGTCCGGCCAGTCGCGCCACTGAAGCTCGAAGGCGTCGTCGGCCGTGGTGTACATGATGATTGCCTCGAACCAGCTCTCCTGGGGCCCAGCGCAGGCGAGCACAAGGCAACCGCGTTCGATCTCAGGCCAATCGACGGGTGCCTTGAAACGGCCGCCAGGGCCTCCTGCGCCTGCGTCGCCACTTGCCCCGCCCCTTGACGCCGGAGGGGCGCTGGCGGCCTTGCCTGAAGCCCTAATGGGCACGGCAACGTCGGGCAGGCCGGCCGCCGCGACGAGCCGGTCAAACACCTCGGCTTTGACGAACGGCACGAAGGCTTTGCCGCTCCCGAACAAGCGTCCTTTCGGTAAGCCACGGCAAGGCTGTGTTGGGTATCGTCGCTGATCTCGATCACGTGCATGCCCATCAGCCCAGCGGCACGCTCGGCCTCGGCCCTCTCGCCAGCGGCAAAGCGAGAGGAGTGGGGGCGCTGTCGTTCGTCGCGGCCGAACAGGATCAGGCCGTGCGGTATGGTGGCGGCTGTGCTGATTGCGATGTTTAGGGTCATCAAAGGGCTCCAGAAACGACGAAGGCGGCCCGGAGGCCGCCTTGCGTTGAGTGTGAGGGGTAGGATGCACCCACCTGCTGCCGGTAAGGCTCGGGTGTCGGTGAGCGATGCAATGGCAGGGTCATCGGGGGCATCCATTCGGCTGCGAAA
>NZ_NKUG01000012.1 GCF_014845095.1 Methylobacterium bullatum
CCACCCCTGACCCCTCCCCACAAGGGGAGGGGGACGTGCGTTCCGTCGTTCAGGGAACCCGCGAGACCTACTTCTTGTGCCGCGCGATCTGGTCGCGGGCGGCCTGCAGCACCTTCTCCGGCGTGAAGCCGAACTTGGTCTGCAGATCCTTGATCGGGGCCGAGGACCCGAACGTGTGCATGCCGATGATCGCGCCGGCGGAGCCCGCATAGCGGTCCCAACCGATGACCGAGCCCTGCTCGACAGCGACGCGGGCGAGCACCTCCGGCGTCAGCACCGCGTTGCGGTAGGCCTCGTCCTGACGCTCGAACAGGTCCCAGGACGGCATCGAGACCACGCGGGCCTTGATGCCCTCCGCCGTCAGCGCCTCGTAGGCCGAGACGCAGAGCTGCACCTCGCTGCCCGTGCCGATGAGGATGACCTCCGGCGTCCCCTCGCAATCGGCCAGCACGTAGCCGCCCTTCGCGACGCCGGCGGCGCTGCCGTACTTAGTCCGGTCGAAGGTCGGCAGCGGCTGGCGGCTCAGGGCCAGCACCGCCGGCTGATCCTTCAACCCCATGATGACCCGGTAGGCTTCCGCCACCTCGTTGGCATCCGCCGGGCGCAGGGTGACGAGGCCGGGGATGGCACGGAGCGTCAGGAGCTGCTCCACCGGCTGGTGGGTGGGGCCATCCTCGCCGACGCCGATGGAATCGTGCGTGAAGACGTGGAAGACCGGCAGTTCCATCAGCGAGGCGAGGCGGATCGGAGGCCGCATGTAATCGGCGAAGACCAGGAAGGTCGCTCCGTAGGCGCGCAGGCCGACGAGGCCGAGGCCGTTGACGATCGACCCCATGGCGTGTTCGCGGACGCCGAAATGGATGTTGCGGCCGCCCGGCTCGAAGGGCGAGAGGGTACCGGCCCCCTCGAATTCGAGCTTGGTCTTGTTGGAGGGCGCCAGATCCGCCGAACCGCCGAGCAGGTGGGGCACGTTCTTGGCGATGGCGTTGAGCACCTTGCCGGAGGATTCGCGCGTGGCCATGCCCTTGGCGTCGGCCGGGAAGACCGGGATGTCCTTGTCCCAGCCCTCGGGCAGGCGGCCCGTGAGGAGGGCGTCGATCTCTTCGGCCAGGGCCGGATCGGAGGCCTTGGCCTCGGCCATGAAACCTTCCCAGGTGGCGAACAGCTCGGCGCCGCGCTGGCCGATGCCGCTGCGGAAGTTCTCCACCACGCCGTCCGGCACCAGGAACTGGGAATCCTCGGGCCAGCCATAGGCCCGCTTGGCACCCTTCACCTCCTCCTCGCCCAGGGCGTCGGAATGGGCCTTCGAGGTGTTCTGCTTCTTCGGGGCGCCGAAGCCGATGATCGAGTTGACGACGATGAGCGTCGGCCGGTCGCTGGATTGGAGGAAGGTCTCCAGGGCGGCGGAAATGGCATGGACGTCGTTGGCGTCGGCCACCCGCAGGACCTGCCAGCCATAGGAGAGGAAGCGCGTCGCCACCTCTTCCGAGAAGGCGAGTTCGGTGTGCCCCTCAATGGTGATCGTGTTGTTGTCGTAGATCCAGCACAGGTTCGACAGGCGCAGATGCCCGGCGATGGAGGCGGCCTCGGCGGCCACGCCCTCCATCAGGTCGCCATCCGAACAGATCGCGTAGACGTTGAAGTCGAACAGCGGCAGGTCGGGACGGTTCAGGGTCTCACCGAGGAAGCGGCCGCCCATCGCCATGCCGACGGAATTGGCGACGCCCTGGCCGAGAGGCCCGGTGGTGGTCTCGACGCCGGTGGTGAAATGGTATTCCGGGTGCCCCGGCGTCTTGCTGTCGAGCTGGCGGAAGTTCTTGATGTCCTCGATGGTGATCGCAGGCTCGTTGCCGCCATCGGTCTGGGCGACACCGGCGAGGTGCAGCAGCCCGTAGAGCAGCATCGAGGCATGGCCCGCCGAGAGCACGAACCGGTCGCGGTTGGGCCAGTGCGGATGCGCCGGATCGTAGCGGAGATAGCGATTCCACAGGGTGTAGGCCACGGGCGCCAGGGCCATCGGCGCGCCGGCATGGCCGGAATTCGCCTTCTGCACCGCGTCGATCGCCAGGGTACGCAGGGTGTCGATGGAGAGCTTGTCGATCTCGCTCAGTTCACCCTTCGGCTTGGTCTCGGCTCCGCTCATGGTCTCGTCTTCCTATTCTTTGCGGGGCTGCGGCGATCAGCTGTGCTGGGCCGCGGCGCCTTCTCAATTTGCGACACCCTGGCCGGGAGAACTCGCCCGGTTCGGCGATGTGGCCCGGGCGAGGGCGGATTTCTCGCTGCGCTCCCGCGCCGGCCCGCTGGCACGGCTATAGTTCAAAATCGTGTTCACCAACGTGACGTGACTGAACGCCTGGGGGAAATTGCCCACAAGGCGCTTGGCTCCCACGTCGTATTCCTCCGCCACGAGCCCGACATCGTTGCAGACGCCGATGAGGCGTTCGATCAGCTCCCGCGCCTCGTGGCAGCGGTCGAGGCCGATGAGATTGTCGGCGTACCAGAAGCTACAGGGCAGGAAAGCCCCCTCGCCGCCGGGCAGACCATCGGTATTGTCATCCTCGGTGTCGTAGCGCAGCACGAATCCGTCACGCATCAGGTGTTTGCCGATGGCCTCCACCGTGCCGACGACACGCGGGTCGTCCTGGGGCAGGAAGCCCATATGGGCGATGAGGAGCAGGCTCGCATCGAGGGTCTTGGCCCCGTAATACTGGACGAAGCTGTTCAGCTCCTTGTCGAACCCCTTCTCGCAGACCTCCTCGTGGATATGGTCGCGGATCGCACGCCAGCGATCCACGGGGGCGGGCGGCCCGTCGCCCATCTCGAAGGAGCGGATGGCCCGGTCGAAGGCGACCCAGGCCATGACCTTGGAATGGACGAAGTGGCGGCGCCCGCCGCGCACCTCCCAGATGCCCTCGTCGGGCTCGCTCCAGACCTTCTCCAGATGCTCCAGCAGGGCGAGGCCCACGCGCCAGCCGTCGGCATCGCCGAGAAGGCCGCGCTGACGGGCCTGATAGAGCGCGTCGAAGATCTCGCCGTAGACATCGAGCTGGAACTGGTCGACCGCCGCGTTGCCGATCCGCACCGGCTTCGACCCCTCGTAGCCGGGAAGCCAGTCGAGCTCGATCTCGGGCAGGAGCCGCTCGCCTGCGATGCCGTAGAGGATGTGCGCCTGTTCCGGATTGCCGGCCACGGCGCGGATCAGCCAGTCGCGCCAGGCCCGCGCCTCGTCGAGAAAGCCGCCATCCATCAGGGCGATCAGGGTGAAGGTCGAATCCCGCAGCCAGCAGAACCGGTAATCCCAGTTGCGCACGCCGCCGAGTTCCTCGGGCAGGGAGGTGGTGGGCGCGGCCACGATCCCGCCCGTGGGCGTGTAGATCAGAGCCTTGAGTGTCAGCAGCGAGCGCTTGAGGATCGCGTCCCAGGGCGTGCCGGACGCGCAGCGGCTCGACCAGTCGCGCCAGTAGCGATCGGTCTGGAACAGCACCTTGCGCGGCTCGATCGGAGGCGGGTCGTCCTCGTGCGAGGGGCCGTAGCTGAGGCAGAACGACAGGCTCTCGCCCTCCGCCACGGTGAAGTCCGAAACCGTGGTCTGACCGACCCCATCGAGGGGCGCGCGAGTGCGGAGAACCACCTTATGGGGACCGGAAATCGCCCGCAGGTCACCGAGTTCGTTGTGAGACACCCAAGGCACCGCGAGCCCGTAATCGAAGCGCACGGCGAGGACCATGCGCATGTCGACCGAGCCGGACAGGCCTTCGACGATGCGCACCATGTGCGACCCGTCATTGGCCGGCATGTAGTCGATCACCCTGGCCTCGCCTGCGGAGGTCACATAGCGCGTCTCGAGGACGAGACTGCCCTCCCGGTAGCGGCGCGTGACCGTGGCCTCGCCATCCGCCGGGGACAGTTTCCAGAACCCGTGTTCCTCGGTGCCGAGGAGGGAGGCGAAACAGGCGGCGGAATCGAAACGGGGCCAGCAGAGCCAGTCGATGCTGCCGTCGCGCCCGATCAGCGCAGCGGTGCGGCCATCGCCGACCAGCGCGTAATCCTCGATCCGTCCCGCCATGCCCATCCTTGCCGCCGGGCCCCCGCGGCAATGCGGTCCTCGCGCCCGTCTCGTCGACGAAGGCTCACCTAGTCCCCGACAGGGGGAGAATCCAGCGGCAAAGCTCTGAAAGAAAGGTCGGACCGGCCCGAAACCGCGCGTGATGCGCGGTGCAGTGCGATCAGGGCCGCAACGGCAGGCGGTCGACGAGCCCGGTCACGACATTGCCGAGGGCCAGGGCCTCGGCGCCCACCGCCGCGCTCTGGGTGCCGACGAAGCTGCCGGCCCGGCTGATCGCGGAGATCGCCGGCGCGAAGGGCAGGGCGAGATGCGGAATCAGTTCCTCGTCCGCCTCGGCCTCGACCCGGAACGGCTCGGGCGAGACGGCGGCCTTCGCAGCGACGACCGACGGAACCCGGTTGGCGTCGGGTCTCGTCGCCTCGGTCTTCGCCATTTCGGACCGCGCGGAATCGGGCCGGCGTTGAGACGGTTTCACGGCGGCGGTGCGGGACGTCGCGCGGCGCGGCGCGACGCTGGCGGTCGTGGTCACGAGGTCGCGCAGCGGAAACTGATCACGGAAGGCGAAGGCGGCCGGGACGAAGGCCGTGCCCAGATCGGCGGTCTCGATCGGGCTCGCCTGCGTCGTCCGGCTCTCCATCTCGACGATCCGCGTGCTGGCGGGCGTCTCGGGAACGGGCGCGGAAGGCGTCTGGCAGAGGAAGGAGGCGGCGGACACGATCACCGCGACGACGATCGTCGGCAGCAGGGGAAGCGCCATGCCGGTCCCGGCCTCGGAGGCGAGGGCGTTCTCGACAGGCTGCGATATGCGGCACTCCACCATCCGAACACCTCACCCCGCTTCGACACCGCCATTAGCGCCCGCGTTTGCGGCGGAAGCTGGGCCATTTCCTTTCCCGAACGTATCGAAAGGTGTCGAAGCCGATGATTTGGCCACGGTCTTTTTCGGCGATGCCGGTGTGTCGGGGAGATCCGTGCGGTCGAGCCCTGTGTTAGGTACGCCTCTTGCCCGTTCCCGCCGGCACGAACCGGCCGTCCCGCCCCCCATTGGGCCCCGATGACAGAACCTTCCTTCACCGTCGCCGTGATCGATCCGAGCCGGGCCCGCGCAGCGATCCTCGAAGAGGGCCTGCGCGCCGCCGGAATCGCGGATGTGGTCATCATCCCCGACACCGCCGACCTGCCGGCGCAGGTGGCCGCCCTCAATCCCGACGTGGTGGTGATCCACCTGGAGAGCCCCAGCCGGGACATCCTCGAACAAATGTCGGGCCTGTCCCGCCATGTGGAGCGGCCGGTGGCGATGTTCGTCGACCGCTCGGACGCGCCGATGATGCAGGCGGCGGTGGATGCCGGTATCTCGGCCTATGTGGTGGACGGGCTGCATCCCCAGCGCATCCGGTCGATCCTCGACATCGCCATCCTGCGGTTCCAGGCCTTCGCCCGGCTGCAGCGGGAACTGGTGGAGGCGCGGGGCGAGCTCGCCGACCGGAAGATCGTGGAGCGCGCCAAGGGCATCCTCATGGCCGCCCGCTCCCTCAGCGAGGAGGAGGCCTACAAGCTGATGCGGCGCAAGGCCATGAACGAGAAGAGCAAGATCGCCGACATCGCCCGCGCCATCGTCACCACGGCGGACCTGTTCGGATGAGGCTCGCGCTCGGATACGTCCCCCTCGTGGATGCCGCGAGCCTGATCGCGGCGGCGGAGCTCGGCTTCGCCAAGGCCGAGGGGCTCACCCTCGACCTCGTGCGCGAGCCCTCCTGGGCGACCCTGCGCGACAAGCTGGCGGTGGGCCATCTCGATGGCGCGCATATGCTAGCGCCCCTCGCCATCGCCAGCGCGCTCGGGCTGAGCGGGCCGCTGACCCGGCTTTGCGTGCCGATGGCGCTCAACCTCAACGGCAACGCCATCACGGTGTCCCGCCCCCTATGGGAGGCGATGGAGGCCGCGGACGACGAGGTCGACACCGTGGCCGCCGCTTTCGCGCACATCGCCATGCGGCGGGAGCGGGAGGGGAGGCCATTGACGCTGGGCACGGTGCATCCGTTCTCCAGCCACACCTACCAGCTCCGGATCTTCGCCGAGCGCGGCGGCCTCGACCTCGACACGCAGACGCGCCTCGTGGTGATCCCGCCGCCACAGATCGCCGAGGCGCTGCGGCGCGAACTGATCGACGGGTTCTGCGTCGGGAGCCCCTGGAACAGCGTCGCCGTGGCGGAGGGGTATGGCCGCATCGCGGTCCTCGGCAGTGAACTCCTGCCCGATTGCCCGGAGAAGGTTCTGGCCCTGCCGGAATCCGAAGCGCCGCGCTGCGCCCCCCTGGTGCGTGCCCTCGACCGGGCCGGGCGCTGGTGCGCCGATCCCGGCAACAGCGCCGAACTCGCCTCCCTCCTTTCGCGCGACGGCTACCTGAACGTACCGGCGCCGATTCTCGAACGGGCGCTCACGGGGGACGTGATCGTCGATTCCGACGGGCGGCGGCGGCGGGACCCGCATTTCAGCCTGTTCGGCGAGCGCGCGCACCGGCCCGACCCCGGCCATGCGGATTGGTTCGTCGGCGAGGCGGAGCGCGCCGGACAGCTTGTCGCCTCCGACGAGCTTCGTTCCGCCGCCCGCGCGATCTACCGCCCGGACCTGTTCGATGCCGCTCTGAGCGGCTGATCGGGGCCGGACGCCGCTTTTGGCGGCACGAAAAGCCTCCCGATTGTGCAACGCACGCCCCGCCGAAGCCGCAGGGCCGCGTGCTCTCCCGCGCCGTCCGAACCGCCTTCGGACTTAGAGCCGTTACAGGCTGGACTGCGTCTGGCACGGAACCTGCTGAGCCTATCCCGCTCGTCAACGGCGACGGGCACGAATGTCGGCAGAGCCGCTGACCCAAGTAACCCGTTGGCGCGCTTTCGCGGCTGCCTTCGGTTGCGTTTGGGCAGCGGTTTTTTTTCGTTTTCGGGTCGAATGCTTAAGCTTCGAGGGATCGAGTTTTCCATGACTGACGGGTTTCAGAACAGCCGCCGCAGCCTCTTGAAGGGCGCCGCCGCGACCTTGTCGCTGGCAGCCCTGGCGCGCACTGCGCTGCCCGGCGGTGCCTTCGCGCAGGGGGCCGGCCCGGAAGTGAAGGGCGCCAAGCTCGGTTTCATCGCCCTCACCGATGCCGGTCCGCTCTTCGTCGCCAAGGAAAAGGGCTTCTTCGCCAAGCACGGCATGCCCGACGTGGAGGTGCTGAAACAGGCGAGCTGGGGCACCACCCGCGACAACCTCGTGCTCGGCTCGGAGGGGAACGGCATCGACGGCGCTCACATCCTGACGCCGATGCCCTACCTGATCTCGGCCGGCCGCGTGACGCAGAACAACGTCCCCGTGCCGATGCAGATCCTGGCGCGCCTCAACACCAACGGCCAATGCGTCTCGGTGGCCAAGGAGTATCTGGACGCCAAGGTCTCCCTCGATTCCAAGGTGTTCAAGGCGGCGATCGACAAGAAGAAGGCCGCCGGCAAGTCGGTGAAGGCGGCCATGACCTTCCCCGGCGGCACCCACGACCTCTGGATCCGCTACTGGCTCGCCGCCGGCGGGATCGACCCCGACAAGGACATCGAGACCATCGTCGTGCCGCCGCCCCAGATGGTGGCGAACATGAAGGTCGGCACGATGGATTGCTTCTGCGTCGGCGAGCCGTGGAACGCGCAGCTCGTGCAGCAGGGCCTCGGCTACACCGCGCTGACCACCGGCGAATTGTGGAAGGACCACCCGGAGAAGGCGTTCGCCATGCGCGCCTCCTGGGTCGAGAAGAACCCCATCGCCGCCAAGGCCCTGACCATGGCGGTGCTGGAAGCGCAGATGTGGTGCGACAAGCCCGAGAACCGGGACGAGTTCTCGGCAATCGTCGCCAAGCGCCAGTGGATCAACATCCCCGTCGGCGACGTCGCCGGCCGCATGAAGGGCACCATCGATTACGGCGACGGCCGCGTGGTCGAGAACAGCCCCTACGTCATGAAGTTCTTCGCCGACAACGCCTCCTACCCCTACCAGAGCCACGACCTCTGGTTCCTCACCGAGGACATCCGCTGGGGCAAGTTCGACGCGCAGACGGACACCAAGGCGCTCATCGCCAAGGTGAACCGCGAGGATATCTGGCGCGACGCCGCCAAGGCGCTGGGCGTCACCGCGATCCCGAGCTCCACGTCGCGCGGCAAGGAGACCTTCTTCGACGGAAAGGTCTTCGATCCCGCCGATCCCGCCGCCTACCTGTCCAGCCTCGGCATCAAGAGGATCGCGTGATGGCCAACACCTCCACCATCGCCGTGACGGGAGCCGCCGCGAAACCGGCGGCCAAGGCCCCGCGCAAGCCCCTGGTGACCCTGGCGACGTTCCGCCGGATCGCCGTCAACCTGATCCCGCCGGTCGTGGTGCTGATCGCCTTCCTGGTGATCTGGGAGCTGCTGTGCTCGCGGCCCACCGCCGGTCTGCCGCCGCCCTCGCGCGTCGTCACCGAGGCGTGGGACATCATCGCCCACCCGTTCTACGACAATGGCGGCACCGACAAGGGCCTGTTCTGGCACATCTACGCCAGCATCCAGCGCGTCGCCTTCGGCTTCGCCCTGGCCACCGTCGTGGGCATCATGGTCGGCACCCTGATCGGCCAGTCGGACTGGGCCATGCGCGGCCTCGACCCGATCTTCCAGGTGCTGCGCACGATCCCGCCGCTGGCCTGGCTGCCGCTCTCCCTCGCGGCGTTCCGCGACGGCCAGCCCTCGGCCATCTTCGTGATCTTCATCACCTCGATCTGGCCGATCATCATCAACACGGCGGTGGGCATCCGCAACATCCCGCAGGATTACCGCAACGTGGCGGCGGTGCTGCGCCTCAACCCGCTCGAATTCTTCGTGAAGATCATGCTGCCCTCGGCGGCTCCCTACATCTTCACGGGGCTTCGCATCGGCGTCGGTCTGTCCTGGCTCGCCATCGTGGCGGCGGAGATGCTCATCGGCGGCGTCGGCATCGGCTTCTTCATCTGGGACGCCTGGAACTCGTCGCACATCTCCGAGATCATCGTCGCCCTCGTCTATGTCGGGGTGATCGGGTTCTTCCTCGACCGGTTCGTGGCCTTCATCGGCACCCTCGTCACCCGCGGCGCCACCGCCTGAACGCCTCCGCACGGCACGCCGGGGCTTCCCCGTCGTGCCGTGCCCCGACCGCCTCTCGCAGAGGGACACGAGACCCATGAGCTATCTCAGCATCGAGAATGTCGGCATCAGCTTCACCCGCGCCGGGCGCACCAACGAGGTGCTGCGCGACGTGAGCGTGAAGATCGACAAGGGCGAGTTCGTCTCGCTGATCGGCCATTCCGGCTGCGGCAAGTCGACGGTGCTCAACATCGTCGCCGGGCTGCTCAAGGCCTCCACCGGCGGCGTCCTCCTTGAAGAGAAGGAGGTGAACAGCCCCGGCCCGGACCGCGCCGTGGTGTTCCAGAACCATTCCCTGCTGCCCTGGCTGACCGTGCGCGAGAACGTGGCGCTCGCCGTCGAGAAGGTGCTCAAGGGCAAGAAGACCAAGGCCGAGCGGTCCGAATGGATCGACCACAACCTCGCCCTCGTGAACATGACCCATGCCGCGGACCGTCGCCCCAACGAGATCTCGGGCGGCATGAAGCAGCGCGTCGGCATCGCCCGGGCGCTCGCCATGGAGCCGAAGGTGCTCCTCCTCGACGAACCGTTCGGGGCGCTGGACGCGCTGACCCGCGCCCATCTGCAGGACTCGCTGATGGACATCCATGCGCGGCTGAAGAACGCCGTGATCATGATCACCCACGATGTCGACGAGGCGGTGCTGCTCTCGGACCGGATCGTGATGATGACCAACGGTCCCTCGGCCACGGTCGGCGAGATCCTGAAGGTCGATCTCGAGCGTCCCCGCCGCCGCCTCGATCTGGTGGAGGACGCCACTTACACCCATGCTCGCGCCGCAGTGCTCGAGTTCCTCTATGCCCGCCACGCCAAACCCGCCATGGCGGCGTGAGGATCGGACGCAGGTCATGAAGGAGCGTCTGGTGGTGATCGGCAACGGCATGGCGTCGTTGCGGTTTCTGGAGCGGCTGACCGAGCGCGCGCCCGGTCGCTACGACGTCACCGTCGTGGGTGCCGAGCCGCAGGCGGCCTATAACCGCGTGCTGCTCTCGTCCCTGCTGGGCGGCGAGGTGGATGAGGCGGCCTGCGCGTTCCGGGGCCTCGACTGGTACGAGGCGCACGGCATCCGCCTCATCACCGGAGCGCCGGTGACGCAGATCGACCGGGAGAACGCCCTCGTCATGGTCGGCGAGACCCATGTCCTGCCCTTCGACAAGCTCGTTCTCGCGGTCGGCTCGTTGCCGATCCGGCTGCCGAAGCCCGGCATGGACCTGCCCGGCATCATCACCTTCCGCGATCTCGCGGATGTGGCGGCGATCCGGAAGGCCGCGGTGACGGGGGCGAAGGCCATCGTCATCGGCGGCGGCCTGCTCGGGTTGGAGGCCGCCGTCGGCCTCGCGCGGCTCGGGGTCGACACCACCCTGCTCCATGTCATGGACCGGCTGATGGAGCGCCAACTCGACCACCACGCCGCCGGCCTGGTGAAGCGCGCCATGGAATCCCGCGGTGTCCGCGTCCTCCTCAAGGCCGATACCGCCCATGTGGAGGGCGACGGCCGGGTCGAGCGCCTCGTCCTGTCGGACGGCACGGTGCTGCCGGCCGACCTCGTGGTGATGTCGGTGGGGGTACGCCCCAATGCCGTCCTCGCCCAGGGCGCCGGGCTCGATGTCGGGCGCGGCATCAAGGTCGACGACCGGATGACGAGCTCCGATCCGCGCATCTTCGCGCTCGGCGAATGCGCCGAGCATCGCGGCATGGTCTACGGCCTCGTCGAGCCCGCCTACGACCAGGCCGAAGTGTTGAGCCGCCACCTCGTCGGCGAGGAGGCGGCCTATCTCGGCACATCGCTGGCCACCAGCCTCAAGGTCTCGGGCCTGCCGGTCTTCTCGGCCGGCGAGATCGAGGCGCCCGAACATGCCGAGACGGTGGTGATGTCGGACCCCGGCCTCGGCCTCTACCGGAAGCTGATCATCGGCGACGGCAAGCTCCTCGGCGCCGTCTTCGTCGGCGACATCGCCGAACAGGGCTGGTGCAAGACGCTGATCCGCACCGGCGAACCGATCGCCGATCACCGAGACGACCTGATGTTCGGGCGCGTCCACGCCCCCGATTCCCAATCCCTGGCAGCATGATGGAGGCTTCCATGGCCGACGACTTCAACGCCGAGCAGAAGCGCTACCTCGAAGGCTTCGCCTCGGGCATCGCCGCCGCCCGCCTCACCGGCGGCCTCGCCCTCGGGCAGGGTGCCGCCGCGCCCTCCGAGCCCACCGGCCCGGACGCCATCCACATCAAGGCCCAGGACGCCACGGTGAAGGCCGGCGGCAAGCTCTGCGACCAGGAGAAGTGGAAGCGGGCGGAGAACCCGTTCGACGGGCACAACCGCCTCATCGCCGAGGCCGCCACCGGTAAGGCCCCGAAGCCGGAGGACAATTTCCGCTGGCGCTATCACGGCCTGTTCTGGCTCGCCCCGGCCAGCGGCGACTTCATGTGCCGCCTGCGCATCCCCAACGGCATCCTGCAGCACTGGCAGTTCGCCGGTATCGCGGATCTCGCCGATGCCCATGGCGGCGGCTACAGCCACGTCACCACCCGCGCCAACCTCCAGGTCCGCGAGATCACGGCGGAGCACGGCCAGCCCTTCCTCGACGGGCTGATCGATCTCGGCCTCACGGCGCGCGGCTCGGGCGCCGACAACATCCGCAACGTGACCGGCTCACCCGTGGCCGGCATCGACGCCCAGGAACTCCTCGACACGCGGCCCCTGGCCAAGTCCTGGCACAACTGGATCATCAACGACCGTTCGCTATACGGCCTGCCGCGCAAGTTCAACGTCGCCTTCGACGGCGGCGGCGTGATGCCGGTGCTGGAGGAGACCAACGATATCGGCTTCCAGGCGGTGAAGGTCCTCGATGGCGCGGCCGTGGAGCCCGGCATCTGGATGCGCCTCGTGCTCGGCGGCATTTCGGGCCACCGCGATCTCGCCCGCGACACCGGCGTGGTGCTGAAGCCCGAGGCCTGCAACAAGGTCGCCGACGCGATCCTGCGGGTCTTCATCAAGAACGGCGACCGGACCAACCGCAACAAGAGCCGGATGAAGTACGTCCTCGATGCCTGGGGCTTCGACAAGTACCTCGCCGCCGTGGAAGACGAGCTCGGATACAAGCTCGACCGGGTCGACCCCGCCCATCTCGCGCCGCGTGCGCCCATGGACCGCTTCTCCCATGTGGGCGTCCACAAACAGGTCCAGCCGGGCCTGAACTGGATCGGCGTGATCCTGCCCGTCGGCAAGATGACCTCCGACCAGATGCGGGAATTGGCAAAGATCTCGTCGGAATGCGGCGACGGCGCCATCCGCATGACGGTGTGGCAGAACTTCCTGTTCTCCGGCGTGCCCGATGCCAAGGTGGCCGAGGTCCAGGCCCGCGTGGCAGCGCTCGGCCTCACCACGGAAGCCTCCAGCATCCGCGCCGGCCTCGTGGCCTGCACCGGCAACAAGGGCTGCAAGTTCGCCGCCTCGGACACGAAGGGCCACGCGCTCGTCATCGCCGATTACATGGAGGCCCACCTGCCGGAACTCGACGTGCCCGTGAACGTGCACGTCACCGGCTGCCACCATAGCTGCGCCCAGCATTACATCGGCGATATCGGCCTCATCGGCGCGAAGGTCGTCGTCTCGGAGGAGGGCGACACGGTCGAGGGCTACGACATCGTCGTCGGCGGCGGCTTCGGCGACAGCCCGAAGATCGGCACCGAGATCTGGAAGGCGGTGAAGGCGGAGGATTGCCCCTCGCGGATCGAGGCGCTGCTGCGCAGCTATCTCGGCCGCCGCGAGAGCCGGGAGGAGAGCTTCCAGGCCTTCACCGCGCGCACCGGCCCCGAGACCCTCCGCAACCTCGCCGAAGATCAACCCGTCCTGAAGGCCGCAGCATGAGCGAGCACGTCATCCCCCCGCTCGTTCTCATCCCCGAGAACGCCCCGTTCAACCCGGATCAGCGTTCCTGGCTGTCGGGCTATTTCGCCGCCCTGCTCGGCCCCGCCGTGGAGGGCGCGACGGCCCTCGCGCCCGGCGATACGGGCAGCGGCCCGAAGCTCGCCGACAATGACGACGCGCCCTGGCACGATCCGTCGATGCCGCTGCCCGACCGGATGGAGCTCGCCAAGGAGCGTCCCGAGCCCCAGAAGCTCATGGCCGCCATGGCCCAGCAGGATTGCGGGCAGTGCGGCTACAATTGCGCCGACTACGCCAACGCTCTGTTCCTGAAGAAGGAAGAGCGCCTGAACCTGTGCCAGCCGGGGGGCAAGGACACCCTCCGCATGCTCAAGAAGCTGGATGAGGAATTCGGCGCGGGCGGCGGCGCGAAGGCGGCCGAAGCGGGGGAGGGCGAGGCCAAGGCGGAAGCGCCCCTCGGACCGCTCGGCTATTGCCGCGAGAACCCGGTGGAGGCCGTGTTCCTGTCCCGCACCCGCCTCAACGAGCCGGGCGGCGAGAAGGAGACCTGGCATGTCGAGATCGATCTCACGGGCACGCCCATCGAGTACGTGGTCGGCGATTCCCTCGGCCTGTTCCCCTCGAACCCGCCGGCCCTGGTGGATGCGGTGATCGCCGAACTCGGCACCCGGCCCGAGCGCATGATCGGCGGTCAGACCCTGCGGAACCGGCTGATCAAGGATTACTCCCTGGGCGCCGCGCCGGACGGGCTCTACCAGCTCCTTTCCCTCCTCACCTCGGGGGAGGCCCGCAAGAAGGCGCGGGCGCTCTCGGCGGGCGAGGACCCGGACGGCGACGCCGCCTATCTCGACGTGCTCGGCGCGCTCCACAAGTTCCCCGGCGCCCGGCCCGACGCGGAGGTGTTCCTGGAAGCCCTCGACGAGCTGCAGCCGCGACTCTACTCGATCTCCTCCTCGCCCAAGGCCGATCCGGGCCGGGTCTCGCTCACGGTCGACGCGGTGCGCTACAACCACCGCTCGCGGCTGCGTCTGGGTGTCGCCTCGACCCATCTCGGCGAACGCATCGCCGAGAAGACCACGGTCAAGGTCTACCTGCAGAAGGCGCACGGCTTCGCCCTGCCGGAGGACCTGTCGAAGGACGTGATCATGTGCGGGCCGGGTACCGGCATCGCACCGTTCCGCGCCTTCCTGCGCGAGCGCGCCGCGACCCAGGCGCCGGGACGCAACTGGCTGTTCTACGGCCACCAGCGCCAGGCCAGCGACTTCTTCTACAAGGACGAGCTGAACGCGCTGAAGGACGGCAAGGTGCTCACCCGCCTGTCCCTCGCCTGGTCGCGGGACGGGACCGAGAAGACCTATGTGCAGGACCGCATGCGCGAGAACGGCGCGGACCTGTGGAAATGGCTCGAAGGCGGCGCCCATTTCTACGTCTGCGGCGATGCCAAGCGCATGGCCAAGGATGTGGAGCGGGCAATCATCGACGTCGCCGGAACCCATGGCGGTAAGAATCCCGACGAGGCCGTGGCCTACCTCGCCCATCTCAAGAAGACCGGGCGGTATCAGGCCGACGTGTACTGAAACCGGGAAACGCCCTCCTTTGCGGGCCATCGGATTCAAACACCTGATCGCGCTGGCAGAGCATGTCCCTCTCCCCCTTGTGGGGAGAGGTCAGGAGTGGGGGTGGCGCCGCTTGTCTCACTCGGCTGAGGGGCACCCAACCACCCCCACCTCCAGCTCCTCCCCACAAGCTCGACGGATCTCGGGCAGGCCCGAGATCCGCTGGGGAGGAGAGCGGCGCTCCGCTCACGCCGCCTCGATCCCAACGAATCCGACCCATAAAAAACAACGGAAACGCTCTCATGTCCTTCGCCAAAGGATGTCTGTCCGTCGCGGCTGTCCTCGCCTTGGGCGGTGCCGCGTTCGCGCAGGCCGACACGAAATCCGCGCCCGACGACAGCGTCCTCCGGGTCTGCGCGGCCAACCAGCCGCCGCTCTCGATGAAGGACGGCTCCGGGCTCGAGAACCGCATCGCCTCCGCCGTCGCCGAGGCCATGGGGCGCAAGGCGCAGTTCGTCTGGTCCGACAAGGCCGCGATCTATCTCGTGCGCGACAGCCTCGACAAGAAGCTGTGCGACGTGGTGGTCGGCCTCGACAGCGACGACCCGCGCGTGCTCGCCACGAAGCCCTATTACCGCAGCGGCTACGTCTTCATCACCCGCGCCGACAGGGACCTCGACATCAAGTCCTGGTCCGATCCGCGCCTGAAGACCATCGACCACATGGTCGTCGGTTTCGGCACGCCCGGCGAGGCGATGCTCAAGGATATCGGCCGCTACGAGGAGGACATGGCCTACCTCTACTCGCTGGTGAACTTCCGCGCGGCCCGCAACACCTACACGCAGATCGACCCGGCCCGCATGGTCAGCGAAGTCGTCGCCAACAAGGCCGACGTGGCCGTGGCCTTCGCGCCGGACGTCGCCCGCTACGTCAAGGATTCGAGCCAGCCCCTGCGCATGAATCCGGTGCCGGACGATACGGTGCGCAGCGACGGCCAGAAGGTGCCGCAGAGCTTCGACCAGTCCATGGGCGTCCGCCGCGACGACCAGGCCCTGAAGGCGGCCCTCGATGCCGCGATCGCCAAAGCCCGCCCGCAGATCGAGGCGATCCTCCGCCAGGACGGCGTGCCCGTCACCCCCGTTTCCAACTGATCCTCCGAACCCTGTCCCGCGTCGCCGGTGCGCTGAGCACCGGTACGCCCACCTCGGCCGCAAGTCCGGGGATAAACAGAGCAAATCGATGCGTCACACGAACCGTGTCCTCGCCGCCTTCCTCGCCCTCGGATTCACCTCCATCGGCGTGGCGGCCCTGGCCCAGCCGAATGCGGGCCCGTCAACGGGGATGACCTTCCGCAACACCGTCACCGGTGAGGAACTCAACACCTCCGAGGGCAAGGAGGGTGGCCGCGACACTCCCGCCGTCAAGGAGTTCTTCCAGACCGGCAAGAACCTCTACATCGACGACAAGTCCTGCCTGCGTAACGGCGAGTCGCTGTTCGCGACTTCGTGCTCCGGCTGTCACGGGCACCTCGCCGAAGGCAAGCTCGGCCCCGGCCTCAACGACAATTACTGGACCTATCCGTCCAACACCGAAGATACCGGCCTGTTCGCCACCATCTTCGGCGGCGCCAACGGCATGATGGGTCCGCACAACGAGAACCTGACGCCCGACGAGATGCTGCAGACGATCGCCTGGATCCGGCACCTCTATACCGGCCCGGTCAAGGACGCCGTCTGGCTCAACGACGAGCAGAAGAAGACATACACGCCCTACAAGCAGGGCGAGACCTTCCCCAAGGACGCTCCGGGCCAGTGCCCACCGCTGGAGTAGCGGTCTTGGGAAGTCACGTCGCGCGGGGATGCCTCGCGCGGTGAGCGAGAAGCGGCGGACGCCGTAGCAATCAAAACCAGAGGAGACGACCATGCGGACACTCATCACGGCTCTCGCAATCGGTGCGGGCGCGCTGCTCGCCGTTCCCGCGCTCGCCTATGACGGCACCAAGTGCAAGGCCGCCGGCGATTGCTGGCAGCCCAAGCCCGGCTTCCCCGAGAAGATCGCCGGCACGAAATACGACCCGAAGCACGATCCGAAGGAGCTGAACAAGCAGTCGGAGTCGATCAGGCTGATGGAAGAGCGCAACAAGAAGCGCATCGAAGCCGCCAAGAAGACCGGCAAGTTCGAATACGACGTCACCAAGATTTCCTCCAACTGACGTCGTCGCCGCCCATCGCTTTGGGCGGCCATCACGGTGACCGCGATCCCCTCAGGCGCCTGGACCGCTCCGTCCGGGGATCGCGGCCGCTGTCCTCAAAGGCAAACCCCATGAACGACATCCGCTCCGGCGACGCGATGCTCAGCGATTGGCGCGAGGCGGCCGGCCGTTTCGAGCGCGCGGTCCGCGGCGCCGTGGTGGGCCAGGACCGGGCGATCCGGCTTCTCACCATCGCGCTCTTCGCCCGGGGCCACGTGCTGCTCGAAGGCGATGTCGGCGTCGGCAAGACCACCCTGCTGCGCGCCGTGGCGCGGGCGCTCGGAGGCGCCTACGAGCGCATCGAGGGCACGGTGGACATGATGCCGTCCGACCTCATCTATCACACCTACCTCGCCGATGACGGTCGCCCGCGCGTGGAGCCGGGGCCGGTGCTGCGGCAATCCGAAGACCTCTCGATCTTCTTCTTCAACGAGATCAACCGCGCGCGTCCGCAGGTCCATTCGCTCCTGCTCCGCCTCATGGCCGAGCGGAGTCTCACCGCGTTCAACCGCGAATACCGTTTCCCCAATCTCCAGGTCTTCGCCGACCGCAACCGCGTCGAGCGCGAGGAGACCTTCGAGCTCCCCGCCGCCGCCCGCGACCGCTTCCTGATGGAGATCGGCCTCGAAGCCCCGCGCGATGCCGAGGCGCGCCGCGCCCTCGTCTTCGATCCGCGCTTCCACGACACCGACGCCCTCATCGCCGGCATCGACGGCGGCGTCCTCGATCACGCCGCCATGGCGGGGATCGGCGCGGCGATCCAGCACGGCATCCAGGCGAGCCCGGCCATCGAGGCCTACGTGGTCGGCCTGTGGGAGGCCCTGGTCCGCCCGCACGAGGCCGGCATCCGCCTGCCCGGCATCGACATGTCGGCCCTGATCCAGGGCGGGGCCTCGCCACGCGGCGTCGCCTTCCTCGTGCGGGCCGCCCGCGTCCGCGCCTGGCTGGAGGGCCGCGACTGGCTCGTGCCCGAGGATATCCGCGCGATCTTTCCCGAAGTGATGGCCCACCGCGTCTTCCTCGAGCCGATCTACGAGATGCGCCGCAGCACCATCGTGCCGGAACTCTGCCGCGCCGTGTTCGACACCGTGCCCGCCCCGTGACGGCGCCCGAGAGAACGCCCCAGGAGCCGACGCCGGACATCGTCTACCGCCCGCGCGGCCGCGTGCCCGGCACGGTGGCGGGCGCCCATCGCGGCCGCGACGCCGGGGGTCTGGGCACCTTCCGCGATCAGGTGCCGTTCCTGCGCATGCCGGATGCCCGCCGCATCGACGTCCGCGCCACCCTGCGCGACCCGTTCGAGGGAACCTATGTCCGCCGCTTCGAGAGTCGCACGGCGCTCGAAGTCTGGGCGCTGGTCGACCTTTCCGCCTCCATGCGCTTCTCCGGCGAGGCGGACAGGATGGGGCTCGTCTCGTCCTTCTGCGGCTGCCTCGCCGCCTCGGCCACGCGCATCGGCGACGCTTTCGGCCTGATCGGCTGCGATGCCGCCCTGCGGGAGGACGTGTTCCTGCCCGCGAGCCGTCGCCGCAGCATGGCCGGCGACGTGGTCTCCCGGCTGACGGACGCCGCCTGCACCGGCGACCGCGCGGACGGGATGGGGCAAGCGGCCCGCCGCCTCGTCGGCCGTCCCAAGATCGTGTTCCTGGTCTCCGACTTCCGCTGGCCGGAGGCACTCATCGCCGAGACCTTCGCGAGCCTGTCGCGCCACGACCTCGTGCCCGTCGTCCTGGCCGATTCCGCCGAGGACGACGATCTGCCCGAATGGGGCCTGATGGAGCTCGACGATCTCGAAGGCGCGGGCCGCCGCGTGGTCTTCATGCGCCCCGGCCTGCGCCGCCGCTGGATCGCGCGCGAAGCCGAGCGGGCCGAGACCCTGCGCCGGATCGCCTCCACCTACGGTCGTCCGCCCTTCCGCCTCGCGGGCCGCTTCGACCCCGACGCGGTCAGCCGCCACCTCCTGGCGAGTTGAGGCATCCCATGCGCCGCCTCGCCCCGCTCCTGTTCCTGCTCTGCTCGTCGCTCACCGCCCAGTCCCAGGTGCGGACCGTCGAGGTGCGCACGCCGCGCCCGTTCGGCTACTTCCTCGGCGATCTCGTCCGCGCCCAGGTCGATATCGTGGTCGAGCCGGGCTTTGCCCTGCAGGCCGCCTCGCTGCCCCAGCCCGGCGCGATCACCTATTGGCTCGACCTTCGCACCGTCGCGGTCACGCAGGCATCCGAGGGCGGCGGCAGCCGGGTGCGCCTCGATCTCACCTATCAGAACTTCTACGCCGCCCTCGATGCGCGCGCCCTCGAGATCCCTGGCTTCACCGTCACCTTCGTGAGCGATACGGACAAGGGCGCGACCACGGCCAAGGCCCAGGTCCCGCCCTGGTCGTTCAACATCTCGCCCCTGCGCGAGGTCCAGCCGCCGGCCCGCGAAGACCCGAGGACCTACCTGCGTCCGGACGGGCGGGTGGCGTCCCTCGACACGCAACCCCTCGTGGTCGGAAGCGCCGGCTTCATGGCCATGGCCCTGCTGGCCTTCGCGGGTCTCGCCTGGGACCGGACATGGTGGCCCTTCGCCAAACGCGGAGGAAGGGCCTTCGCGGCGTGCCTGCGCCGCCTGCGCGCCCTCGCCGGACGGGGGGAGGACGAGGCGGCCTACGAGACCGCCCTTCTCGCGCTTCACCGGGCGCTGGACGAGACCGACGGGCGCCGGGTCCTGGCCGACGACCTGCCGGCCTTCCTCACCCGCAACCCCTCCTATGCGCGGGAACGGGCCGGCCTCGCCGCCTTCCTCGACGCCTCGCGTCACAGCTTCTTCGGTCCCGGTCCGGCGGGGGCCATGCGGCGTCTTCCCTTGGCCGACATCGTGGCCCTGACCCGGAAACTCACCGCCATCGAGCGGGAATCATGAACGGGCCGAAAACCCGGCCGATGGCGGTCGAAGCATGGGTCTGATGGCGGTGGTCTCATGCGCCTGATGGCGGATTTTCCCTGGGTCTTGTGGCTGCTGCCTTTGGCGCTGCTGCCGCTCGCCGCGTCGAGCCAGCGGGTCACCCCGCTCTCCAGCATCGCGGCAAGCCCCGTCGACGGCCTGTCGCGCCTCATCGGCTGGGGCCTGCGCGCGGCCGGCATCCTCGCCATCGGCGGCCTCGTCGCCGCCCTGTCCGGTCCCTATCGCCAGGGCGAGACCATCACCCGCACGGGCATCGGCGCCCAGGTCTCGATCCTCGTCGATCGCTCGGGCAGCATGAACGAGACCTTCGCCGGGCTGCAGCCCTCCGGTGCCGAGGAATCGAAGGCGGCGGCCTCGCGCCGGCTCCTCGGCGAGTTCGTCGGCAGCCGCGCCCATGACCAGTTCGCCGTCTCGGCCTTCTCCACGGCCCCCATGCTGGTGGTGCCCATGACCGATCGGCACGAAGCGGTCCGCGCGGCCATCGCCGCCATCGACCGGCCGGGCCTCGACTACACCAACGTGGCGCGCGGCCTCGGCATGGCGCTCTCACAGTTCGGCGCCGGCACCGCCAACGTCTCGCGCGCCCTGCTCATCGTCTCCGACGGCGCGGCGGTGATCGATCCCCGCGTCCAGGGGACCTTGCGCGCCGAATTCGCGCGACTTCGCCCGAACCTCTACTGGTTGTTCCTGCGGACGAAGGGCTCTCCCTCCATCTCCGACAGGCCGTCGGGCGAGGACACCCCTCAGGCCGCGCCGGAACGACATCTCGACCTCTTCTTCAAGAGCCTCGGCACGCCCTACCGCGCCTTCGAGGCCGAGGGCGCCGAGGCGGTGGCCGATGCCATCGGCCAGATCGAGCGCCTGGAGCGCGACCCGATCCCCTATATCGAGCAACGGCCGCGCCGCGACCTCGCGGGATGGGCCTATGGAATCAGCCTGTTGGGCCTGATCCTGCTCGTCGCGGCCAAGCTCGCCGAGGCGGATCTCAGCCTGCGCCGGCCGGTGGTTTCCGCCTCCGCCGCGCCGGCTCCCCAGCCCCAGAGGCTCGCCGCATGAAGGCGTTTGTAAAACCAATATCGCCGCAGCGCGCCAACTCTCCCCCCTCTGCGGGGGAGGGTGGTCGCGGAGCGACCGGGGGAG
>NZ_NKUG01000120.1 GCF_014845095.1 Methylobacterium bullatum
AGGTCGTCCCGGGCGCGACGGTCGGCGAGCGCGACGGCATCGGCCGCCAGCGCCTTGCGGATGGCGGCGAGCAGAACCTCGGCGATGAAAGGCTTGGTCAGGAACTCGACGGCCCCGCCCCGCATGGCGCGGACGGACATGGGAATCGTGCCGTAGCCGGTCAGGAAGATGATCGGGACCGTATTGCCGTCCGCGCGCAACGAGTCCTGGACGGCCAGCCCGCTCTGTTCGGCGAGGCGCACGTCGAGAAGGACGCATTCGGGGGATCGGCGCCGGAGAGACTGCGCCAGTCCGCCGGGATCTCCGTGCCCGACCGCCGCCAATCCGTCGGACAGGCAGAGGCTCACCAGCGCTTCGCGTAGCACCGGATCATCGTCGACGATATGAACGGTCGCTTCGGGCATGGTTCTCGATGCGCACCTCGCCGATGCGAATACGTTCACCTGATACACGATTTGGGTCGCATGGCGATTGCAAGCTTGACGATTGCCTTCGCCTCGACATGAGCTTCGGCGTCTTCCGATGGCCCATACCCGGCGATCCGCATCGGGTGGGGACTCGGCCAGGCCACCGCGAAAGGACCGACGGCTTCCTCTCGCCCGCCCGGCTCGGCCGCGATGGCGGACAGAGCTCGTCTGGTATCCGATACATCTGTATAATAGCCGTCTTCGCGCACGGCTTGCACGGTGCCGGCATGGATCTTCACCGGCACGGCGCACACAAATTCCCGAAAGCCGGTCTCATCGCCTCATCGGCGGGGCGGCGTTGGGAGGGCGTCGCCGCGGAAGTCCGGTCCCACCCGGCGGGCGACCTGCCCGCCATCGTCCCGGCCCAGATGGAGATCACCCTGGCGATCCGGCGCAGCCCGGATGCGCATGTCAGCCGCAAGGGGGCCGGGATCCGGCAGCGGACGCCGGTGGAGGCGGGGACGATCTGGCTCTGTCCCGTGGGGGTCGGCGAGGACGACATCCATATCTCCGCGCCCCTCGACGAGATCCTCCACATCTATCTGCCGGCGGAGCGCTTCGAGACTCTCGCGGGGCTGTACGGCGATGCGCGCATCCGTGCCGATACGGTACGCTATCTCGCCGGCGTCGAGGATCCGTTGCTCGCCCAGATCGGGCTCTCGATCCACCAGGAGCTGATCCGGGAAAGCTCGGCGGGCCGCATGATGGTCGAGGCCGCCGCCCTCGCCCTGACGGCGCGGGTCGCGCAGGCCTACGGTCACGACCGGCCGGACACGCGCGTGCGCCCCGCCACGGAGACCGCCGGCCCGGATCGGATCGACCGCGCCGTGGCGTTCATCCGCGACAATCTCGAACGGGACCTCTCCGTGGCCGAGATCGCCGCCGTGGCGTGCCTCAGCCCCTTCCACTTCAGCCGCATGTTCAAACGCGTCACGGGCAGGACGCCCTATGCTTTCGTCAGCGAGGAAAGACTCGCTCGCGCACGGCGGTTGCTGAACGACACCAAGATCCCGCTGGTCGACATCGCCTTGTCGTCCGGTTTTTCGAGCCAGGGCGCGTTCAACACGGCCTTCAAGCGCGTCATCGGCAAGACGCCGGGCGAGTACAGGCAGGATGCCTCATGAATGCCGGTCCCGTGAACAGCAGGATATGGACACGCCACCGCAGCCTCGCGAAAGACGGGCTCTAGCTTGGCCGTTTAGCATCTCGCCATCGTACGATGGGAGACAGACATGCTTCGAACGCTTGTCCACGAAGGGAATGCGCCGAGTGCCGTGCCGCCGGCGCCGGCCTCTCTCCGCCCCACCCCGACGCACGACGTCCGGTTCGGCGGCATGTCCCATGACTCCGTCCGCCAGGCGAGAATCCGGCCCGACGATTGGTCGGACGGCGCCATCGTCCTCGGCTGGCGGGACGGCATGGCCGGCGGCCTCCGGGTCGACCGGCACGATGCGCTCATCCTCCAGGTCCGGCTCGGCGAGACGGAAGGGCGATCCCCGCACCGGGAGGTCGTCGAGGGGGGCCAGCCCCCGATGGTCCTGCGCGCGGGGGAGGCGATCCTCCATGATCTGCGCCAGACCTGCATCGTGCGAACACCGAAGCGAACCCTCCTGATCGGGCTCGACAATCGACGTCTGAAGCGGGTGGCCGAGGATCTGGGCATCCTCGACGCCGATCCCCTCGATGAACTCGTGCCGGCCTACGGCGCGGTCCTGGCGGACCCCGCCCTGCACAACCTCGCCGTCAGTGTCGGGGAAACGCTGGCGCGGCAGGATCGCTGGGCCGACGTCATCCGCCGCCCGTTGACCCGCGCCGTCGCGGCTCATCTGCTCGGGACCTATACGTCGCTCCAGCCGGCGCCCGAGACGGTTCGCGGCGGCTTGGCTCCCTGGCAGCTCCGTCGCGCCCAGGACCATATCCGCTCCGATCTCGCCCGGCCGATCCACCTCCAGACGGTCTCGGAATCCTGCGGGCTCTCCGTCAGCCACTTCGCGCGCGCCTTTCGCCAATCCACCGGCATCGCCCCCCATTCTTGGCTGACGCGGGAGCGCATCGCCCAGGCCAAGACCATGATGCGGAAGGGAGATCGGACGCTCGCCGACATCGCGCTCGCCTGCGGCTTCGCCGATCAAAGCCACTTCACGCGCGCCTTCGCCAAGGATGAGGGCACGACCCCGGGCCGCTGGCGTCGCCGGGTGGAACCGGACTCGCGGCACGCGTCGCGCGATCGTGGCCCGGTGGAGTCGGTGGTCGGCGGCGGTGGCTGACGACCTGCGCCCGCCTGTCCTCGATCACCACATGGTGTGCTTGGCCTTTTCAGCCCACGTCGAATCGTAGACCTCGCCCCCGACTCGACCATGGCTCAGTTCGGCCAGAATCTGCCCGGGCGACGGCAGTGTCTTTGGGTCTACGTGGTTGGCCTGCTGCCACAGGCCGGATCGGATGAGGGCGCGAGCACACTGGAAGTAGACCTCCCCAACGGTGATGACCATCACGGTGCGAGGCGCTTTGCCATCGACGGCGAAGGACGCGCACAGGGTTCGATCGTCGTCGATGACCGCTCGGCCGTTCACCCGCAGGGCGTTGCCGATGCCGGGGATCAGAAACATCAGCCCCACCCTCGGATCGCGCACGACGTTGCGGAGGCTGTCGATCCGGTTGTTCCCCCGGCGATCGGGCAAGAGAAGCGTGCGGGGATCGGCGACGCGGACGAACCCTGGACGATCACCACGGGGAGAGCAGTCCAGGCCTTCGGGACCAGCGGTGGCGAGGGTCGCGAAGGGCGCGACCTCGATGAAGCGCCGGTAATGCGGGGTGATGTGGTCCGCGACCTTGGCGGTGGACGCGTCAGCGACGGCGCCCCACTCCCCATAGATGCGCTCGAGTCCCTCCACCGTTTCGATCACTGCCATCGCTCGTACACCTCTTGGCCAATGGATGGGCTCTACCCCTCTCGCATGAAGCGGGGCGGCCGAAGCAGAGCGACGGCATTCCGTCGCCGGCTCGGCCCCGGGACCTACGGCCTCGATGGAGTGCGAGCCGGGAGCCGGAGTCGAACCTTCAGGCCGCCCGCTCACGCAGATGCGCGATGAGCTCGGCCGCCGCGCTGTCCGGGTCGGCATCGTTCCGGATCGTGCACTCGGCCTCGATCGGAACGACGCGGTCGAGGCGGGCGCGCAAATCCCCATCCTCCGGCCGGCCCCGCGCGGCGAGACGCCGGGCGAGGATGTCGGGCGAGGCCGTGACGAACACGACGCTGACGCTCGGCTGGGCGAGGCGGGCCGCCTGGACGATACGGCGTGAGACGTTGCAGACCACCACGCGTCCGGCTCGCGCGTGATCCAAAGTCTCGCCGGGGATGGCGTAGCCGAGGCCGTGCGCACGCCAATGCAGGGCGAAGGCGCCGGAGGCCGCTCCGTCCGTGAACGCCTCCTCCGAGATCGCGACATTGTCCTCGTGCGCCGAGGGCGCGCGGGTCACGAGGCGACGCGGGAACACGAAGCGGGACTCGTGGGCGAGGGCCTCGCGTGCCAGGCGCAGCAGGGTGTCCTTGCCGGCCCCGCTCGGGCCGACGACGAGAACGAAGCCGCCGGGCATCACACCACCCGCGTGCCGGCGCGCCAGACCTGACGCACCACCGGCACGCCCCGGGCGAGACGGACGCGGACGAGGTCCGCGCGGAGAGCCGGCTCCAGACGGCCGCGATCGGTCAGCCCGGTGGCGCGCGCGGGGTTGGCCGTCACCGTGGCGATGGCGTCCGGCAGGGCAATGCCGGGCACGCGCTCGGGCAATCCGAACGCCGCCATCAGCAGGCTCGCCGGCACGTAGTCCGAGGACAGAATGCTGAGATAGCCGGCCTCCGCCAGGGTCTGGGCCGCGACGTTGCCCGAATGCGAGCCGCCCCGGATCAGGTTGGGCGCCCCCATCATCACGGTGATGCCGGCCGCATGCGAGGCTTCCGCCGCCTCGAGGGTAGTGGGAAACTCGGCGATCGCCACCGATTCATCGCGGGAGAGGGCGACGTCGGCCAGAGTGGTGTCGTCGTGGCTGGCGAGCGGAATGCCGAGCTCCCGCGCCAGGGCGACGAGGGCCGGGCGGTTGACGGCATTGAGGGCGTGGCCATCGCGCATCTTGCGCTCGGTGCTGAGCTTGATCTCCTCCAGGGAGCGGCCACCGCGCCCGGCATAGACGTAGTATTTGGCCACATCCCGGAACTGGCGCTGGCCCGGCGTATGGTCCATCAGCGACAGGAGGCCGATGGCATAGCGCCCGGCGAAGGCGCGCACGGTCTCGACCACGTCGGTCGAGGGGATCTCGCAGCGCAGGTGCGTGCGGTGCTCGGCCCGGAACAGGTCCGCCCCTCGCGCCTCCGCCAGGGCGGCGGCCAGGAGCTCGAGCTCGGTGCCGAGGCCGCTGCCATCCGGGTCGGTGCCGGCGCGCAACGAATCGAACACCGTGGTGATGCCGGATGCAGCGATCTGCGCGTCGTAGGCGAGCACCGCCCCGAGGGGGTGCCAGCGCACGCCGGGGCGCGGGGCGTAGTGGCTCTCCAAATGGTCGGTGTGGAGCTCGATCAGGCCCGGGATGATCGTGTCGCCGGCGCAATCGAGGCCGCGCTCGGGGGCACGTCCCGTGCCGATCTCGGCGATGCGCCCGTCGACAACCGCGAGCCAGCCCGTCTCGACCCGGTCGGGCAGAACGAGGCGCGCGTTCTCAAGGATATCGACCCGGTCCGTCATGCCTGTCTGCTCCCGATCCTGTATCCGGTTCATGCGGCCATCGCCCCGCGGAAGGCGGCGACGTCGATGATGCGCGTCGCCACCGCCTCGCGGACATCCGCGTCGTGGAAGATGCCGAGGATGCCGGCGCCCGCCGCCCGCTTCTCGGCGATGAGCTCCACCACCACGGCCCGATTCTCGGCATCGAGGGAGGCGGTGGGCTCGTCGAGGAGCAGGATGGGCCGGTCGGCGATGAGACCGCGCGCGATGTTGACACGCTGCTGCTCGCCTCCGGAGAAGGTCGCGGGCGGCAGACCCCACAGGCGCTCGGGCAGGTTGAGGCGGGCGAGCAGGTCGGCCGCGCGGGACCGCGCCGCCTCGGGCGCCAATCCCCCTTCGATTCCCGCGGCCTCCACCACGGCGCGGGCGCCGACGCGGGGGATCACCCGCAGGAACTGCGAGACGTAGGCCAGCGTCGTGCGGCGCAGGCCCAGGATCTCGCGCGGCGCGGCCGTGGCGAGGTCGATGACGCGGGTTCCGTCGCGGACCCGGATCGCGCCCGCGGCGCAGCGGTAATTGCCATAGGCCATCTTGAGGAGGGAGGACTTGCCTGCGCCCGAGGCGCCGCCGAGCACGACGCATTCGCCGGGATGGACCGCGAGGGTGGCGCCGGCGATCACCGGCAGCACGGCGCCACCGCGCAGGTGCAGGGTGAAGCTCTTGGCCACGTCGTCGAAGGCGAGGAGGGGCGGAAGGGACGTCATGACAGGGGACGTCATGCGGCGAGCACCGAGGAGACGAGGAGTTGGGTGTAGGCGGCCTGGGGGTCGTCGAGGACCTGGTCGGTCAGCCCGGTCTCGATCACCCGGCCAGCCCGCATGACGAGGACGCGGTGCGAGAGCAGGCGCGCCACGGCGAGGTCGTGGGTGACGATGATCACCGCGAGGCCGAGTTCGGCCACCAGCCCCCGGATCATGTCGAGGAGGCGGGCCTGGACCGAGACGTCGAGGCCCGAGGTCGGCTCGTCCATGAGCACGAGGCGGGGCGCGGTGACGAGGTTGCGGGCGATCTGCAGGCGCTGGCGCATGCCGCCGGAGAAGCGCGTCGGCGGGTCGTCGACCCGGTCGGCGGCGATCTCCACGCGGGCGAGCCAATCGAGGGCGGTGGCGCGGATGCGTCCGTAATGGCGGTCCCCGACGCCCATCAGGCGCTCGCCGACATTGCCGCCGGCCGAGACCGCCATGCGCAGCCCCTGCGTGGCGTCCTGGCGCACGAAGCCCCAGTCGGTGCGCATCAGGGCGCGGCGGTCGACGACGCTCAGCGCGGCGAGGTCGCGCGTCACGCCGTCCCGCATCCGGTAGGAGACCGTTCCGGCATCGGCCGCGACCTCGCCGGCGATGAGTGACAGCAGCGTCGACTTGCCGGAGCCCGATTCACCGACCACCGCCAGCACTTCGCCGGGATCGAGGGTGAAGCCGATGCCGTCGCAGGCGAGGCGCCGGCCGTAGCGCTTGGTCAGGCCGTCGACGTTCAGCAAAGGTTCGGGGAGCAGGGGTTCGATCACGCGGCCTCTCCCGTATGGCCGTCGGCGCGGCGGGTCTCGCAATGGTCGGTGTCCGAGCAGACGAACATCCGCCCGCCGGCATCGTCGAGGACGACCTCGTCGAGATAGACGTCCCCCGCCCCGCAGAGCGCGCACGGGCGGTCGAAGCTCTGGACCCGGAACGGATGGTCCTCGAAATCGAGGCTGCGCACCCGCGTGTAGGGGGGAATCGCATAGATGCGCTTCTCGCGGCCCGCGCCGAAGAGCTGGAGCGCGGGGCAATCGTCCATCTTGGGGTTGTCGAATTTCGGGGTCGGGGAGGGGTCCATCACGTAGCGGCCGGCCACCTCCACCGGATAGGCGTAGGTGGTGGCGATGTGGCCGTGGCGGG
The DNA here is from genome assembly GCF_014845095.1 of Methylobacterium bullatum. Taxonomy (GTDB): domain Bacteria; phylum Pseudomonadota; class Alphaproteobacteria; order Rhizobiales; family Beijerinckiaceae; genus Methylobacterium; species Methylobacterium bullatum. The sequence goes on from NZ_NKUG01000120.1 coordinate 7,120, forward strand.
CGATGTCCTCGTAGAGCTTCACGTGCATGAGGCCGTATTCGGCCAGCGCGTGGAGCTGGCGCGTCTCGGTCTCGCGCGGTTCGAGGAAGCGCAGCGGTTCGGGGATCGGCACCTGGTAGACGAGCACCTGCCCCTCGGCCAGCGGCGCTTCCGGGATGCGGTGGCGGGTCTGGATCACCGTGGCCTCGGCCGTGCGCGTCGTGGTGGCGACCCCGGCGGTGGCGGTGAAGAAGCGGCGGATCGAGACCGCGTTGGTGGTGTCGTCGGCGCCCTGGTCGATCACCTTGAGCACGTCGGACGCGCCCAGGATCGCGGCCGTCACCTGCACCCCGCCCGTGCCCCAGCCATAGGGCATCGGCATCTCGCGCGCGGCGAAGGGCACCTGGTAGCCGGGGATCGCGATGGCCTTGAGGATGGCCCGGCGGATCATCCGCTTCGTGCCCTCGTCGAGATAGGCGAAGTTGTAGCCGGTGCCCGGCGACGGCGTGACCTGGATTTGGACCTGCGAATTCATTCGGCGGCCTCCCGCAGGGTGGGTTCGTCCGGCTCGGCCGTCCGGGCGGCGTGCTCGGCGCGCAGGCGCCGGACGAGTTCCAGTTCGGCCTGGAAGTCGACGTAGTGCGGCAGCTTCATGTGCTCGACGAAGCCCGTCGCCTGCAGGCTGTCGCAATGGGCCAGCACGAATTCCTGGTCCTGGGCCGGCACCACCACCGCCTCGCCGAGTTCGGCCGCCCGCAGGGAGCGGTCCACCAGCGCCATGGCCATGGCCTTGCGCTCGCCCTGGCCGAAGACGAGGCCGTAGCCGCGGGTGAATTGCGGCGGCACCGCCCCGTGGCCGTGGAACTGGTTGATCATCTGGCACTCGGTCATGTCCACCGTGCCGAGGCTGACGGGGAAGCCGAGTTCCTCCGGCGTGAAGTCGAGCTCCACGGTCCCGACCCGGATCTCGCCGACGAAGGGGTGGGTGCGGCCGTAGCCGCGCTGGGTCGAGTAGCCCAGCGCCAGGATGAAACCCTCGTCGCCCCGCGCCAGCCCCTGGAGCCGCACCGCGCGGTCGGCGGGGTAATCCACCGGCTCGCGGGTGAGGTCGCCCACGGGCGCGCCGTCGTCCGGCGGCGAGGGTTCGAGCAGGCCCGCCTGCCCCAAAAGATCGGTCACCCGCGGGCAGGCGGCGGCATCGGCCTCCGGCTCGGCCTCGGCGGCGGGTTCGGGGACGGCGCCGTCGGCCAGGGCGAAATCGACGAGGCGGTGGGTGTAGTCGAAGGTCGGGCCGAGCACCTGGCCGCCGGGCAAGTCCTTGAAGGTGGCGGAGATGCGCCGTGCCAGGGTCATCGCGCCGGTGTCGAGGGCCTCCGTGGCGCCGAAGCGCGGCAGGGTGGTGCGGTAGGCCCGCACCAGGAACACCGCCTCCACCACGTCGCCGCGGGCCTGTTTCAGGGCGAGCGCAGCGAGGTCGGGATCGTAGAGCGACCCCTCGGTCATCACCCGGTCGACGAGGAGGCGCATCTGCTCGCGGATCTGCGCCACGGTGAGATCGGGCACCGCCAGGTCGCCGCGCCGGATTTCGGCCAGCAGCCGGTGGGCATTGTCGATGGCGGCCTCGCCGCCCTTCACCGCTACGTACATGGGATTGCCTCCGGGGTGACGGGGCGGGCCGAGCGCGGGAGACCGGCGAGGCGCCCGGGCGCGACGAGGAGACAGTCGACGCCCAGCGGGAAGCCGGAATGGTTCGCGGCCCAGCGCGACGCCCAGTCGGCGGGCAGGGGCCCGGCATCGAGGCACACGGTACCGCGGATGCCCGGCCCCACAAACGCGAGACCCGTCGCGTCGGACAGGGTCTCGACGGCGAGGATCAGGGTGGCGGAGGCATCGGGGTAGGCGGGGGTCCCCTGCGCGAAATCCGTAAAGGCCGGGCAACGGGCGGGATCGGCGATCAGCGCGAAGGCGGCCTGCCCAGGGGAGGCGACGATCGGCGCCCCGGTGTGGAAGCGCAGGAAGCCGGCCACCGCGGGTTCGGCCCGGAGCGGAGCGTCGAGCCAGACCGGCGTGTCGGCGTCGATGAGCGCCAGCGCCACGGCCGCGAGTTCCGGCGTGAGCGGGGCAGGTGGCGTAAGGGCGGTGTCCAGGGGGCGGATGCGGCCGGGCCGGCTCAGGGCCTCCATCGCGGCGCGGAACACCGCCTGCCCGTCATGGACGGGATCGGCGAAGCCATGGGCGAGCTGTGGAGCGAGGGTATGCGCCATCAATCCTCTCCCCGCGCCAGGGTGAAGAAGTTCACCCGGGTCGCCGCCACCTTGCGGGCGGCCTGCCGCGCCGCCTCCGCCCGTCGCGCGGCGATGGCGGCCAAGGCCGCATCGAGGACCGGGCGCGTCTCCGGGCGTTGCCAGTGCGCGTCGAGGATGGCCGCGAGGCGGGCGCGATCCCGGTCGCGCCCGAGATGATAGGCGAAGCCGGTCTCGCCGCCGGGCAGCCGCACCGCCGCTCTCGTCACCGTGGCCTCGCCGGCGTTGAAGGGCCGGCCGTCGCCGCCGATCCGCCCCCGGACCATCACGAGGCCGGTCTCCGCCGGGCGCAGATCCTCCGCCTCGGGCGTGATTCCGGCCTGCACCAGGGCGGCCAGCAACTCGGCCGGGCTGGCCTGGCCGGCCCGCTCCATCGCATGCCGGCGGGCTGCGGGGTCTGGCATCCCCGGCTCAGGTGGTGTTTGGCTGGCACTCGGCATCGATCGGTCTCCAGACATGTCTAGATGTATAGACAAGAGGATGATCAGGCGCAAGGATTTTCGGGCGGGCTATGCGAGCGATCCATGAATGAGGCGGGCGACAGCCCCGTGACAGCGCTCCGGCGCGGGGGCGGTCTCGCCGCCTGGCGGCAGATCGCGGACGCGCTGGCGGGCGAGATCCGCAGCGGGGCACTTGCCCGCGGGGCGCAGCTGCCGGCCGAATCGGCGCTCGCCACCCGTTTCGGTGTGAACCGGCACACGGTGCGCCGGGCGCTCGGCGTGCTTGCCGAGGACGGGCTGGTGCGCACCACGCAGGGCAAGGGCAGCTTCGTGGAGCAGGGCCCGATCCCCTATCCGATCGGGCCCCGGACCCGATTCTCCGAGATCGTCACGCGCACGGGCCGCGAGGCCTGGGGCGACTTGATCGCGGCCGCGACGGTGCCCGCCGATGCGGGCTGGGCCGAGGCCCTGGGGATCGCCCCCGGCGCACCGATCCTCGAACTCCATACCGTGCACCGGGCCGACGGCGCCCCGATCTCGACGGCCCGGACCTGCCTGCCCCTGCCGCGCTTCTCCGGCTTCGACGCGGCCTACGCCGCCAGCGGGTCGATCACCCGCGCCTATGCGGGCTACGGGGTCGCCGACTACACCCGACTCTCGACCCGGATCGGCGCCCGCCCCGCAGACGCCGAGGAGGCGGCCCGCCTCGACATCGCCCCCGGCCGCAGCCTGATCGTCCTGTCGAGTGTGAACGTGGACGGCGACGGCCAGCGCATCCAGGCCACCCGCAGCCTCTTTGCGGCCGACCGGGTGGAGCTGGTGGTGGAGTGATCGGCGTCTGCGCGACCACGATATCGTCGACCCAGGCGACCGGGCGCGTGGACCCGCAATCCAGCCGCCGGCGGAACGGCTCGCCCGCGGTTCAGGCGGACGGCTCGGCTGCGGCCTTGCCCCAGTTCGGCAGGGGAAAGGCGCGGTCGTAGGTCAGGTTGAAGAGGAAGGCGTAGACCACGTAGAAGGCCGCGATCGTCAGATCCATGAAGAAGGCCTGCGCGAGGCCGATGCCGAGATACCAGGCGATCGGCGAAAGCAGGATCATGAGCAGGCCCGCCTCGAACAGCACGGCGTGCCCCACCCGCAGGAGGAGGCTCTTGCGCGTATGCCCAACGAGCCGCTGCATCGCCCGGTCGAAGCCGAGGTTATAGACATAGTTCCAGGCCGTCGCGATCAGGGCGCTGCCGATGCCGATCACCCCCATGTCGGAGGCGTGCAGCCCGAACAGCACGGTGCCGAACGGGACGATGAGGGCCAGCCCGAACATCTCGAACAGGAGGGCGTGGCGGATACGGTCACGGGTGCTGCGCATGGTCTCGTCTCGAAAAGCCTCGTTGGTTCGTGGCTTTCTATCTGCCATACCGCGTCCAGCAAGTTAGGACGTATCTGAGGATCAGATAGATGGCCGTCTCGCTCGACCAACTCCAGGCCTTCGTGGCCGCGGCCGAGGCGGGGTCGTTCTCCGGCGCCGCCCGCGTGCTGCGCAAGGCGCAGTCGGCCGTCAGCACCCAGGTGGCGAATCTCGAGGCCGATCTCGGGGTCACGCTGTTCAGCCGGGCGGGCCGGAACCCGGTGCTCACCCCGGCGGGGGAGCGGCTGCTGTTGGAGGCGCGCGTGGTGCTGGACCGGCGCGAGCACCTGATCGGCCTGGCGAGCAGTCTGGAGCAACGGGTGGAGAACCGGCTGGTGGTCGCCATCGACGAGCTCTATCCCGAGCATGCGCTGGGCGCCCTGTTCGCCGACTTCGCCCGGCACTTTCCCTTCGTCGAGCTGGAACTGCTCTTCCCGCTGATGGAGGATGTCAGCCGTATGGTGCAGTCCGGCGCCGCCGACCTCGGCGTGATGTGGCGCCAGGAGGTGCTGCCCACGGAACTCGGCTTCCAGACCATCGGCTGGGTGCCGCTCAAGCTCGTCTGCGGGCGCGACCACCCGCTCGCCAAAGCGCGGGTGGAGTGGGAGGAACTGAAGCGGCACCGCCAGATCCTGGTCGCCGCGCGCAGCGACGGGCCGGAGAAGCGCCGCCTGCGGGTGGCCGCCGAGGTGTGGTGGGTGGAGAGCCACTGGGTGATCCTGGAGCTGGTGAAGCACGGGATCGGCTGGGCCTTCGTCACCGACCACGTCATCGCCTCGTCGCTCACGGCGCCGCACCTCGTCACGCCGGACCTGCAGTTCGACGCGGGCGACTGGCCCATCGCCCTGGAACTGGTCTGGCACAAGCAGCGGCCCTGTGGCCCCGCCGCGACCTGGCTGCGCGAGCGCTTCGCGGCGGAGCGGATCGGCCCCGTCTCGCGGGACGGGCCGACGGGCTGACGGGGAGGGCCGGGCAGACCTCCCGCTCAGGTCGTCTCGCCGCCAATCAGGGCCCGGCGCAGGCGGCCGGAGACGGCGTCGATGATCGCCACGGTGATGAGGATCATCAGGATCAGGAAGGCGACCTGGCGCAGTTCGAGGACGCGGATCAGCTCGGTCAGGTACTGGCCGATGCCGCCCGCGCCGACGATGCCGATGATGGTGGCCGAGCGGGTGTTCGACTCGAAGAAGTACAGCACCTGGCTGCCGAGCACCGGCAGCACCGCCGGGATGAGGCCGAAACGGATGCGGTGCAACTCGGCGCCACCGGAGGCGGAGACGCCCTCGCCGGCCTTGCCGTCGACGGTCTCGACCGCTTCCGAGAACAGCTTGCCCAGCGCCCCGACATCCGCGCAGGCGATGGCGAGCGCACCGGCGAAGGGGCCGAGCCCGACCACGTTGATCCAGATCAGCGCCCAGATCAGCACGTCGACGGAGCGCACCACGTCGAGGCCGCGCCGGACGGTGAAATGCACGAAGGGATTGGGCACGACGTTGCGGGCGGCCAGGAACGCCACGGGAAACGCCAGGATCGCCGCCGTCAGCGTCCCGATGAAGGCGATGCCGAGGGTCTCGGCGAGCGCCTGAAGGAAGGCCCAGGCTCGCCCGCCGGTCTCCGGCGGCAGCATCATGAGGCTGAACTCGCCGAGGCGGCCGAGGCCATTGAGAAGGCGGGCGGCGGAGAAATCGAGGCGCACCAGCGCGTAGCCGGCCACAGCGACGAGGGCGGCGAGGGCGAGACCTGCGAGGAGGCGGGTGCGCCAGGCCGGGCGGAAGCTTTCGGGAAAGCGCCGGCGCAGGGCGGCGATCTCGGCCGGATCGAGGTCGGGACCGGTCATCGCAGGCTCCCGAGAAGGTGGTGGCGCAGGCGCTCGGTGCCGAGGTCGATCGCCATCACGGTGAGGATGATCAGGACCAGGATCGCGCTGACATCGGCGTAGTAGAAGTTGCGGATCGCCACGAGGAGCTCCTGCCCGATGCCGCCGGCGCCGACGAATCCCATGACGCCCGCGCCCCGCACGTTGATCTCGAAGCGCAGCAGCCCGTAAGAGACGAAGTTCGACAACACCTGCGGCAGCACGGCGAAGCGCAGGGTCTCGATCCGGCCGGCCCCGGCGGCGGTGAGGCTCTCCACCGGCTTCATGTCGATGTTCTCGACGACCTCGGAGAACAGTTTTCCCAGCGCCCCCGTGGTGTGGATCGCCAGCGCCAGCACGCCCACCATCGGCCCGAGGCCGAAGGCGATGACGAAGAGCAGCGCGAACACGATCTCGGGCACCGTGCGGCAGAATTCGAGCCCGCGCCGCACCAAGAAACAGGCCGTCCGGCTGCCGGTCACGTTGGCGGCGGCGGAAAAGCACAGGAGGACGCCGCCGATGGCCCCCAGCAGGGTGCCGAGATAGGCCATCAATAGGGTCTCGCCGAGGAGAGCCAGCCATTTCGGCCAGCCCCAATACCATTCGGCGAGGTCCCCCGGCAGGTTCGCCAGGGTCAGGTGGGGCAGGATCTGGGCGATGTAGTCGGTGAACCGGCCGATATTGGCCGCGAGCACCAGGGGACGCACCTCGGCGGCGTGGGCGGCGAGCCCGGCGAGGACGACGATCACGGCGAGGCCGGCCCAGGTCCGGCGCCGGGTCGCGGAGACGGCCGCGTCGTAGGCCCCCGCCAGGGCGGAGGCCCGGTGCGGGGGCAGGGGCGCGATCCGCTCAGGCATCGGTCGTGACCGGCGTCGCCGCGTGGATCGGGACAGGTCCGGTCAAGATTTGCGGCGCTGGTCGTCGTTGAACTTCAGCATCTCGATGATCGGCTGGTAATCCTTCAGGGTCACGGCGGTGAAGCCCTGGTCCTTGCCGTCCGAGAGCCGGTCGAACGCCGCCTTGTCGGCCGTCGGCATCGCCACGAGGGCGTCGCGGATCTTCGCCTTGAGGTCGTCGGGCAGGCTCGCCAGCATGGCGAAGGGCCCCTCGGGCAGGAAGTCGGACTTGAACACGACACGGAAATCGGCCTGCGTCAGGGGCGTGCCGTCGGGCTTCTTGAGCATGCCCTTGGCGGCCATGCGGGTGACCATGGTGTCGGTGTCGGTGTTGTAGAGGTTGGCGGCCGCATCCACCGTGCCCTGGACGAGGGCGAGGACGGCGTTCTCGTGGCTGCCGGCATAGACGGTCTTGCCGAAATGCGCGTCGACCGGGTGGCCGGCCTTGTGCAGGAAGAAGCGTGGCGCCTGGTTGCCGGAGGTGGAGTTGGGGTCGACCAGGGCGAGGTTCTTGCCCTTCAAGTCTTCGATCGTCTTGTAAGGGCTGTCGGCGCGCACGTAGATCACCGAGTAGTAGCCCGAGGCGCCGGTGTCGTGCTTCTGGTTGACGATGGGCTCGATCTTAACGCCGGTCATCACCGCGCGGGCGAAGGAGGCGGGGCCGTAGAAGGCGAGCTGGGCGTTGCCGGCGCGCTGGCTTTCGATCACGGCGGCGTAGTCGTTGGCGATGCGCAGCTTCACCGGCACGCCGAGGGCCTTCGACAGGTAGGCGGTCATCGGCGCGTAGCGATCGGTGGTGCCCGACGCGTTCTCGGCCGGAATCACCGCCAGGGTCAGCTCCGGATAGGCCGCTTTCCAATCCTGAGCGGCGGCCGGGACGGCGAGGAGGACGAGCGCGAGGGCTCCGGCGAGGGATCGACGGGTCAGCATGGGGATCTTCCGGATGGGGTGGTGAGGAATCAGGCGACGAGGGCGGTGGGATAGACCCGGGGCCGCGCCTGCGCGGCGGGGGCGTCGAGGACCTCGCCGGCCTCCAGCCCGTAGAGCTGGCGGGCGACATCCTCGGTGAGGTCGGCGGGCGCGCCGTCGAACACGAGGCGTCCGTCGGCGAGACCGACGAGGCGGTCGCAATAGCCGCGGGCGAGGTCGAGGGAATGCAGGTTGCACAGCACGGTGATGCCGTGGCGCCGGTTGGCCTCGGCGAGCGCGTCCATGACGATGCGTGTGTTGCGCGGGTCGAGGGAAGCCACGGGCTCGTCGGCCAGGATCAGGTCCGGGGCCTGCATCATCGCCCGCGCGATGGCGACGCGCTGCTGTTGTCCGCCCGAAAGCTGGTCGGCCCGGTGGCAGGCGAAGTCGCCCATCCCGAACTCGTCGAGGGCGGCCAGCGCGAGGGCGCGCTCGCGCTCGGACCAGAGCT
>NZ_NKUG01000121.1 GCF_014845095.1 Methylobacterium bullatum
GAGCAGCGCCACCGCCCCGGCTACACCCCGACCGGGGCGGTGGCGCTGCTCACCATCGATCCGTCGGGGCTCGTCCGCCGCACGGGAGAGGCCGAAGCCGGAAGCGTGACACAGGGCATCGCCTTCAGTCCCTCGGGCACGCATGTCTATGTCGGCAATTACGTGGACCGGACCATCGGCGTCTACCGCGTCGAGGGAGACGCGGTGCGCGATACGGGGTTCAGGCTGAGCCTGCCCGGCCAGCCGGCCTCGATGCGGGGGCGAGCCGGACAGTAACGCCGAGGCTGCCGCGACCGGATTACCTTTGACTGCCCGACCCGATCCGGAAAGCCGCTCGGTCCGACGAGACTACTTCCTGTATCGCCAGCAATTTAATTCTGGAACCTGCGCCATTTATCGCCGGTTTTTCGCGTTCCATACCGAAAGAGGCGCGCAAGCCCGAAACATGGGCCAGCCCGAGGCTCGGGCCGCCGTCACCGGAACGGGGGGCGGACCTGAAACCACCGTCACGGCGCCTCATACGTCGACCACGGGCCAGACCGTTCCGCCGGGTGCGGCCGGCGCCCCCATCGTCGATCCCAATGAACGGACCTACCGGCAGAAGCCGCTGGACCGCGTCCTGAACGGGATCTGCCAGGGCCGCTGATCCCGAGAGGATCAGGCCCGGCGCAGGCGCAGGCCGAAGGCCCGCAGGGTTCCGAGCAGCAGGGCGGCGTAGACGAGGGCGCCGACGAGCCCGAGAAGCCCGAGCACCACGATCTCGCGGAAATGCGGCAGGGCCGGCACCGACCGTTCCACGATCGGGAGGCCGTAGATCGCCGTGGCGGCGAGGGCGGCGCAGGCGACGACCACGCCGATGATCGTGATGCCGAGGCCTCGGCTCGGCGCCGTCCAGCCACGGCGCCAGGCGAGCCCCACGAGGAGCGCAAGGTTGAGCCACTGGCCGATGGCGGTGGCCAGCGCCAGGCCGGTCACGCCGTAAGGCCCGGTGAGCACGATCTTGAGCGCGACGTTGAGGGCGATGGAGGCGAGCGAAGCGATGAGCGGCGTCATCGTGTCCTGGCGTGCGTAGAAGCTCGCCACCGCGCTGCGCACCAGCACCACGGCGGGGAGCGCGAGGCCGTAGGCGGCGAGCACGGAAGCCGCCCGCGCGGCATCCTCGGCCTGGAAGGCTCCGCGCTGGAACAGGGCCGTCATCATCAGGCCCGGCAGGGTGAGGAAGGCGATGGTGAAGGGGGCCGACAGGGCGAGCGAGAAGCCCGCCGCCCGGTTCTGCGCCGCATGCGCGCCAGCGACGTCGCCCTTGGCGATCCGCCGGCTCATCTCCGGAAGCAGCACCGTCCCCGCCGCGATGGCGATGACGCCGAAGGGCAGTTGGTACAGCCGGTCGGCGTAGTAGAGGGCCGAGACCGCGCCGGTGGGCAGGAAACTCGCGATGATCGTGTCCGCGAAGGAGGCGATCTGAAATCCGGCCGAGCCGATCACCGCCGGTCCGAGGACCTTGAAGAACCGCATCATCGCCGGATCGCGCAGGCTCGGCTTGCCCATCCCCGGCGCGATGTCCGCGCGCCGGCAGGCGAGCCAGACGAGGCCGAACTGCAAGATGCCGGATACCGAGACGCCCCAGGCGGCGGCGTAGGCGGCGTTCGGGAAGAATCCCGCCAGGGCCAGGGCCGCCAGCATCGAGAGGTTGAGGAGGACCGGTGCGCCCGCCGCCACGGCGAAACGCCGATGGGCATTGAGGATGCCCGACAGCAGCGTCACCAGGGTCATGAACAGGAGATAGGGGAAGGTGATCCGCGTCAGCGAAACGGCCAGATCGAAGCGGAGGGGATCGTCCGAGAAACCCGGTGCCAGCGCGCGCACCACCCACGGCATCGCCGGCAGGGCGACGGCCAGGAGAACGATCTGCGTGAGCAGCATCAGGGTGAAGATGCGGGTGGCGAAACGCTTGGCCGCGCCGTCCTCGCCGGTCTCGGAGAGGCCGGCATAGGCCGGGACGAAAGCGGTGTTGAACGCCCCCTCGCCGAAGATGGCGCGGAAATGGTTCGGCAGCCGGAAGGCGACCACGAAGGCGTCTGCCACCGGACCGGCACCGAGCACGGCCGCCATCACCACGTCGCGGGCAAAGCCGGTGACGCGGGACACCAGCGTCCAGCCGCCGACGGAGAGGATGCTGCGGATCATGCGAATCGACCGGAGAGAGGGAAACGGAACGCCTCGTCGATGCGCGTTCTTCCCTCCCCCTTGTGGGGAGGGAGCGAGGGTGGGGGTGGTTCCGCCGGGCTCCGCAGCGGGTCGCACAGCCACCCCCACCTCCAACTCCTCCTCACAAGGGGGAGGAGTGCCGCGCTTCGACTGCCTCGTCAGGCTCGATGGATGCGGGCAGTTCCGTAAGACAACGCCGCGGGCCGGAAGACCCGCGGCGCGACCGTGAGAGCGGAGCTTACTTCGAGGCTTCGCCGTAGAGCTTCTCGACGTATTCCCAGTTCACCAGGTTCTCGATGAATGCCTTGAGGTAGTCGGGGCGGCGGTTGCGGTAGTCGATATAGTAGGAGTGCTCCCACACGTCGACGCCGAGGATCGGCTTGGCGCCATGCACCAGCGGGTTCTCGCCGTTGGGGGTCTTGAGGATCGCGAGCTTGCCGTCCTTGACCGCGAGCCACGCCCAGCCCGAGCCGAACTGGCTGACGCCAGCCTGGATGAAGTCCGCCTTGAACTTGTCGAAGCCGCCGAGATCCTCATCGATCTTCGCGGCCAGGGCCGCCGGGGCCGCGCCGCCGCCATTGGGCTTCATCCAGTTCCAGAAGTGGAGGTGGTTGAAGTGCTGGCCGGCATTGTTGAACAGCGGCTGGTTGGTGCCGTAGGACGCCGTGACGATCTCCTCGACGGTCTTGCCTTCGAGACCCGTGCCTTCGAGCAGCTTGTTGCCGGTATCGACATAGGCCTTGTGGTGCTTGTCGTGGTGGAACTCGAGGGTCTCCTTCGACATGTAGGGGCCGAGCGCGTCGTAGGCGTAGGGCAGTTCGGGCAGGGTGAAGGTCATCGGCAGGTCTCCCGGGTCTGGTGGCACAGGATGGCGGGTCTCGCTCCGAGGGATGCGAGGGTCGCGCCGTCATCCGGCCAACGCGCTCGTACCTAAGTCGCTCCTCCGCCAAGGGCAACGGGCGTCCGGTATCGAACGGTGAACGGGGATTTCCTTGCCGATCGATTTTGCAAAACCCGGGCCGGGCCTTACTGTGCGCGCCGCACTTCCTACGTGCAGGCGTCATCTAGAGAGTTCCATGATCCTCGCGCTGTTCGCGCTCGCCGTCGTCATGATCGTCGGCGGCATTGCCTCCGTCGTCCAGGGCTTTCCCTATGTCAGGCTGGAAAGCGGATGGACGATGACCATCGCGGGGGCCGCCACGGCCTCGTCCGGCGCGCTCCTCCTCGGCCTTGCCGTGGTCGCCACCTACCTGAAGCGCCTGGAGCGGGTCCTGTTGGAGCAGGGGGCCGGGCTCGGCGTCGATCCTTCGGTGTTCGAGGCACGGGGCCGGATCGAGCCGCCGGAGCTCGGCGCGGCCGATGGGGCGGAGGAGGCGGTTTCCCCCGGGCGGCAGCGCCCGAGCGCGGTGGGGCTCGCCGAGCCGAGGCTCCCGTCGCCGCCCCGTTTCGCCGACGAGGCCGCGCCCGCATTGCCCCTCGGCAGTGACCCGGCATCGCCCCTCCTGCCGGATCTCCTGCCCGATCCGCCGCCGCCGCCCGTCGAGGACGCCCGGCAGAGCCCGATCCGCGCGGTCGAGCCCGATTCCGAAGCGGCACCGGCGCGCCGGATCAAGCCGAACAAGCCGCCGCGGGCGGTCAAGCCGACGGCCATGGTCGATACGGTCATTCCGGCACCGGAGCCCGCGCCCATTGTCGCGGACGCCCCCCCGGCGCCAGTCGCGGTGCCTCCATCGCCGCCCCGCGAGGCCGATCGGGAGGAGCCCCTGGGCCTGCGATCGTCCGTCGTGGATGAGCCGGAGACTGCGCCGGAGCCCGTGCCCGCCCCGCCGCCGCCGCCCGAGGAAGCCGATCCAGCCGCGAGCCCCGCCAAGGGCGGTCTTGCGGTGGTGGGCACTTATGCCTCCGGTGGCAACACGTACGTGATGTACTCGAACGGCTCCATCGAGGCGGATACGCCGCGCGGCCAGTTCACCTTCGATTCTCTCGACGAGCTCAAGGCCTTCGTCGAGGCGGGCGGCGAAGAGGGGGCCGCCCGCGGCGCGGCGTGACGCTCCCGTCAGGCCAGCGGGTTCAGCCCCTCGGTCCGGGCGGGCAGCGGCGCCGTCATGGTCAGGCGAAACCCTTCGGGCGGATAGCTCGTGGCGATGTCGGCACGGACCTGGGCCGTGAGCACGCGCTGCAGCAGGCGTGAGCCGAAACCCTGGCGGGTCGGCGGTCGCACCGGGGGCCCATCGGATTCCGACCATTCGAGATGCAGCGTCTTGCCGTCCGCATCCTCCGTGACGTTCCAGGTGATGGTGACCCGTCCCTCCTGCGTCGAGAGCGCGCCGTGTTTCGCCGCGTTGGTGGTCAGTTCGTGGATCGCCATGCCGATCGGGACCGCGATCTCGGAGGCGAGGTCCACCGGTGGCCCGTCGAGGACGATCCGCCTCGCGCCCGGACCGTCCGAGGCACCGTCGCCATAGGGTCTGAGCTCGTTCTCCAGGAGGTTGCGCAGGGAGGCGGTCTGCCAGGTATCCTCGGTGAGGACCGAATGGGTATGGGCGAGCGACATGATCCGCCCGACGAAAGCCTCGTAGAAACTCTCGATGCTCGACGCCGTGCGGGCGGTGGAGCCGACGATGGCCTGGACGGTCGCCAGAGTGTTCTTCACCCGGTGGTGCAATTCGCGGATCAGCAGGGCCTGCCGCTCTTCGGCGATCCTGCGTTCGGTCACGTCGGCGACGACGCCGATGAGCCTGCGGGGGAGGCGGTCGGGGGCGTCGCTCTCGAAACGCCCGGCCATGTCGATGATGCGCCACGCGCCGTCATGCGCGCGTTGGATGCGGCCGCTGGCCTGAAGGGTGGAATCCTCGCGCAGAGCCGTCGAGATCGCCCGGCGGAACGCGGGGCGGTCGTCGGGATGGAGGACGGTACTCAGGAATTCGCGCTTACCGAGTGCCCCCTCCTCGGGGCGACGCCCGAAGATCGCGAACATGCGCTCGTTCTCCCAGACGGCCTGATCGTCCAGCATGTGCCATTCGAAGATGCCGAGTTCGGCCAGCGACGTGGCGATGCGCAGGCGCTCCTCGCTCTCGCGGAGGGCGTCGCGCGCGCCCACCCGCGTCGTCACGTCCTGCAGCACGCCCACCACGATTCCGGACCGGTCGCCCACGGCACCGATCGCCTGCCCCCTGGCACTGACCCGGATCTCGATATCGTCGCCCGCGCGACGCAGGCGGGCCTCGATGGCGAAGGGGGTGCCGGCGCGCATCGCCGCACGGGCGGTCGCCTTCACCCTCTCCACCTCGGGTGCCTCCATCAGGCCAGCGACCTGCGGCCAGGTCAGTGACGTACCGGGAGGGAAGCCGAGGATATGGGCCGCCCGCCGCGACACTCTGAGGAGTCCGTCCGCGAGATCGATCCGCCATTCTCCGAGCCCGGCGGCCGTGAGGGCGGCGCGGTTCTCCTCCGAGCGCACGATGTCGTCGGCGTCGACCCGTTCCACTACGAAGGTTCGAAGGTGGCCCTCATCCGTGGCCGCCGAAGGTCGGATGCGGACGTCCAGGGGCGTGCCGCTCGTGGTGGTCCAGCGCCGGATGCCGGCGAAGAGCACGTCGGGACCGTCTCCGAACACGGTGACGGGTTGGCCCGGTAGGCTTCCGGCTTCGTATCCGAGCAGGGTCGTCAGGAACCGGTTGGCATCGTAGATGCGATTCGTGGCGGGATCGACGATCACCAGGCCGATCCCGGCCTCCTCGAAGCCGCGCCGATAGGGGTCGGCCGGGGAGCGCGCATCCCCTGGCACTGGCGATCCTCGATCAGATCCGCTGCCCACTCCGCACCCTCACTCGGCGGCGCCCCGGACTCGTATGGGGCATCATCGCTCGATCCGGTAACCCCGGATGCTCGTTGCCTCGGCATCTGAGGTCGCAACGCTCTGCGCCGCAAGGGCTTACGACGAAAAAGCAGTGCTGGACCGCACCCGTTCAGCCGAGGCGGCGGAACTCCAGGTAGGTCGGACCACGGCCGGCCGCGATCGCCTTGGCCTCGTAGCGGGTACCCGGCCATTCCGGGAAGGGTCGCGTCCAATCGGCCGCCGCTTCGGCGGTCCAGTCGAGGGCGTCGCACCGGGCCGCCCGCACCAGGGTCCAGCCCGCATAATCGTCGATGTCGCTGGCAAAGCGGAAGACGCCGCCGGGCTTCAGGACCCGGGCGATCTCGGCCAGTGTCTCGTCCGAGACGAACCGCCGCTTGCGCTGGCGGCGCTTGGGCCAGGGATCGGGATAGAGCAGGTAGACGCGGGCGAGGCTCGCATCCGGAATGGCGGCGAGGAGCTGCGTGGCGTCCTCGTCCCAGATCCGGACATTGGCGAGGTCGCCGTCATCCACGGCCCGCAGCAGCTTGACGACGCCGTTGACGAAAGGCTCGGCGCCGATGATGCCGACCTGCGGGTGGCGCGTAGCCTGGGCGGCCAGATGCTCGCCGCCGCCGAACCCGATCTCGAGCCAGACCTCGTCCACCGGATGGGGGAAAAGCGCGGGCAGGTCGAGCCGCGCACCTTCCGCCGGCAGGGCTACGCGCAGGCGCGGCAGCAGATCGGCCAGACGTTGCTCCTGTCCGGCCCGCAGGCGCTTTCCCTTGCGCCGGCCGTAGAAGGCGCGGTCCGCGCCCTCGATTGCCGTCCCGCCCTCGTCGGGCGGGAGTTCATCCCGCCCGTACGCCACGGGTCAGGACAGGGCCGACTTGAGCTTGTCGGCGAGGTCGGTGCGCTCCCACGAGAAGCCGCCGTCATCCTCGGGCTTGCGGCCGAAATGGCCGTAGGCGGAGGTGCGGGCGTAGATCGGCTTGTTGAGGCCGAGGGCGAGGCGGATGCCGCGGGGCGAGAGGTCGAGGGCATCCATCAGCACGGTCTCGAGCTTGGCCTCGTCGACGGTCCCGGTGCCATGCAGGTCCACGTAGATCGAGAGCGGCTTGGCGACGCCGATGGCGTAGGCGAGCTGGATCGTGGCGCGGGTGGCGAGGCCGGCGGCCACCACGTTCTTGGCGAGGTAGCGCGCGGCGTAGGCCGCCGAACGGTCGACCTTGGTCGGATCCTTGCCCGAGAAGGCGCCGCCGCCATGCGGTGCCGCGCCGCCATAGGTGTCGACGATGATCTTGCGGCCGGTGAGGCCGGCATCCCCGTCCGGGCCGCCGATGACGAACTTGCCGGTGGGATTGACGTGCCAGACGGTCTCCTCGCCGACCCAGCCCTGGGGCAGGGCCGCCAGGATGTAGGGCTCGACGATGGCGCGCACGTCGGCGGAATCGAGGGTTTCGTCGATGTGCTGGGTGGACAGCACGATCTGGGTGACGCCGACCGGACGGCCGTTCTCGTAGCGGACGGTGACCTGGCTCTTGGCATCGGGGCCGAGCTTGGCCGCATCGCCCTGCTTGCCCTTGCGGGCGTCGGCCAGATCCTTGAGGATCTTGTGGGCGTAGTAGATCGGCGCCGGCATCAGCTCGGGCGTCTCGTCCGAGGCGTAGCCGAACATGATGCCCTGGTCGCCGGCACCCTCGTCCTTGTTGCCGGACGAATCCACGCCCTGCGCGATATCGGCGGACTGGGCGTGCAGGTGGATGGCGATGTCGTTGTTCTTCCAGTGGAAGCCCGACTGCTCGTAGCCGATGTCCTTCACCGCTTCACGGGTGAGGTGCTCCAGGTGCTCGAAGGTCACGGAATCCGGGCCGCGCACCTCGCCCGCGATGACGATGCGGTTGGTGGTGGCCAGGGTCTCGACCCCGAGGCGAGCTTCCGGCATCGCAGAAATATAGGCATCCACGATGGTGTCCGAGATCCGGTCGCAGACCTTGTCCGGATGGCCTTCGGAGACCGACTCGCTGGTGAACAGGTAGTTGGAACGCGGCATCTGAGGCCCCCCGGTTTCGGGTTCGCCTCGGCAGCGTTCGACCCGGTCTTCGGAACGGAGAGCTTCTGGCACTCCCTCCTCAGGCGGTCAAGATGACAAACCGAACGTATCCGCTAAAACGAACGAATCATACTGTAGATCAGCCGTTCAGCTTCTCGTCGAGGGCATGGATGGCGGCGGCGAATTCGCGGCGGTTGGCGTCCGAGAAATGCTCCGTCACGTGCTTGGCGACGACATCGACGAGACCGCTCCACGCGGCCTGCGCTCCATCCCGGGGTACGAAGGCCTGCTGGGGTGCCTCGCTCAGTCCACGGGGCGGGGCGTCGTCGCTACGGTTCATGCCATCGAAGAAGTAATCGATCGGCATGCCGGTCATGCGGCTTAAAATCTCGAGATGGATCGCGCTGATGCGGTTGATGCCCTTCTCGTACTTCTGGAGTTGTGCCGCAGACATGCCGAAGCTCTGGGCGACACGTTTCTGGGTCAGGGCGGATTTCTTCCTTTGCTCGGCGATGCGCATGCCGACATGGACATCGCGTGCATCGGTCTTTTGCCCAGCCATGTCAGATCCCGTCCAGTCTCATGAGCTTTACCGCGCACCTTGCCCTCGGGCAGATCCTCGACGCTCATGCTTCTTATGGTCGCTGTTTCTTCCACGTTCCCTTGTTCAACCCAACCCGAAAAAGACGGCACGGCCGCACTATTCCACGCCCTTGCCCGGCATTCAGCCGGGAGACGGGCGATCGGTCGAGGATGGGGTGATGGTGGCGTCCCCGGCAGGTCTCGAACCTGCGACCCCAGGTTTCATCCCACTTCGGCTTCCGCCGCCGCCCCTTGCCGGAGCGTTCGTGGTCTGGACTATCCCTTCGCCATGGATCGATCGGGAATGACCCTTCGCGATCTTTAGGCGCCGCCCGTCTAGTCTCTACACCTTCCCCGGATGGCTCCGGGGCTTGGCTCGGGATCGGCCGGACCAGCAAGCGTGCGGGCCGTGGGCGTTCCCCGAATTTGAGCGGATCCGCCGCGTGGTTTCCCCTCGCGACGCCCAATTGAAGTTTAGGAAACCTGTGCTCTGTCCAGCTGAGCTACGGAGACTCACCAAGCGTTTCCCTAGCATCATCGGACGGGGAGGCCAACCGGCGCTTGGAGCGGCAGTTTCAGGCCACCTTGCGCCGCAGCCACCGGCGCGCCTTCTGCGCGCGGGCGAACCATTCCGGATGGCTGCGCAGCCAGACCTTCGAGGCCTCGGCTCCGGCGATCGCGTGTTTCACCAGGCGGCCGCGCAGGGTCACGACCTCGTAGAGCTCGCTCAGGTCACGGGTCTGAACGCCGAAATCGGATTTGTAGGGCATCACGCCGACGGTGAAATCGAAATAGCCGAGTCCCTCGGCGCGGGCCCAGCGCAGGGTTTCGGCGACGATGTGGAGGCCCGGCGAGGTGTTGCGCCAGGCCTCTCCCGCCATGGTCAGCAGGATGCCATGGAAGGTCCCGCCATGGACGAGGCCGTAGGCGCAGGCGATCCATTCCCCATCGACCGCCAGTCCGAACAGGCGGACCGGTCCGCCGACGAGGCCCCGATGGGCGCCCTCACGGTAGAACGCCTCCACATCGGGCCGCGAGAGCAGGTTGAACCGGCCGATCTCGGCGAAGCGCGAGCGGCGCTGCTCCACCAGCGCATCGAAGATCCGGTCGATCTCCTCGGCGCTTCGCGCCTCCACGAAGGTGACGGTGCCCGCCCGCTCCAGTCGCCGGCGCAGCTTGGCCATGTCCTTCAGGGTGCTGGGACGGCACAGGCGCGCGAGCAGCGTCTCGGCGTCGCCCTCGATGGCGACGCCCGAGGCCTGCATGTCCATCCGGCTGCAGCCGGGCAGGGTGGCGAAGGGATTCGGCCGGCCGGTCACGTCGTCGGGGATGCGGCTGATCTGGATCAGGTCGGCCCTGGGGAGCACGTCGCGGATCGCCCTCCAGGCCTGGGCCATCTCGTCGGCGGAGAGGTCGATGCCGGGGGCGAGGATCGGTGCCGCATAGTCGCAGACGCCGAGATCGAGCCAGGTGATCGTCCGGTAGCCGCGAAGGCGCAGACGTGCCAGCGGCACCAGCATGACCGAACGCCCGTTGGCGTCGGTCACCTCGACGATGACCGGCTCGGCCTTGGAGGCGGTGCCCAGGCGCTCGACGACGGCCGTCGCCCAGTCGAGGCGCTGATAGGCCGTGGCGGTGCCATCGGATTCGAGCCTGCTCCAGAGATGGGCGACCGTCGCCATCGTCGTGTGGAGGCGCGCCTGGTAACCGCCGAGGGAGGTGGGGCGCGTCGGTGCGGGGACGTCTTGGATCACGCTCATGACTGGGATGTCCTGGCTGTCGCTGCGCGGCGAGACACACCCGCGCGCGCATCCGACGTGTCGGGATGGATGGTGCAAGGAGCCTCGCGGAAGGAGAGGCGGGTCATCGGCCGGCCCCCGCCTCGGTATCGCGGCCGAGGTCGGACCGCATCCGAGGCAGGACGGAGCGCCAGGGCTTCAGCATCCACAGGCAACCCGCCAGGACCACGACTTCCGAACACAGGACGCCGAAGAGCGACCAGGCCGGCTGAGCCACCAGCAGCAGGCCGATCACGGCGACGGCGCCGATTCCCACGCTCACGCCCGCGATGACCGAGAGGGGACGGAAGTCCTGCATCGTCTCCATCAGCACCCGCATCGGCGCGTGGATGAGCGAGACCGTGACGATGGCCCAGGCCGCCACCGCGATCAGCGTCATCGGCGCCGCCGTGAACTGGCCGGCGAACAGCTTGTGCTCGATGAGTTCGAGCGCCCAGAGGATGATGGCGCCGTAGGCGATGCAGCCGAGCCCGAGGAGGCCGGAGCAGATGAAGGCGAAGCGGCGGGCGAGGGTGAATTCGCCCCGGGCGAGATGGCCCGCCACCTCGGGCTGGACCATGTTGATGAGGGCGGATGCCGAGAGCCGCAGGGGGGAGAACAGCACGAAGGTGGCGGCCATCGGCGCATAGGCGGCCGGCCCCGCGATGGCGGCCACGAGAAGGCTCTGCCCCTGGCCCTGGACGTTGGCGGTGGTGACGTTGACCAGCGACCACGACAGGGTCGGGATCATGGCCCCGTAGCGGCGGCGCACCGAGCGGCCGAGGCTGAGCCGGATCGGTTCCCGCAGCAGGGCCAGCGATGCGACGATGCCGAGGCCGTTGGCGCAGGCCAGGGCGAACAGGGTCTCGTCGAGGCCGGGCGCGCCCTGGAAATGGATCATCGCCACGGTGAAGGCGGTGCCCGAGAGGGCGAAGACCACGTCTCCCAGCCCCGAGATCGCCGGCCGGTGCTTGGCGAAGAGCGCGAGGCGGAGATAGCTGCGGAGCGACCAGAGGCCGACGAAAAGGCTCCCCGCGAGGGCGTTGATGTCCGAGGTCGCCATCAGCGCCGCGCAGACCCCGGCCCCGATCGTCGCGGAGAGGATGACCGCCACCGTACCGAAGGTCACGTCGAACCCGCGCGCCGCGCGTCGTCCGGCGCGCGGCGGAATCGCGATGGTGGCCGGTACCCCGGCCAGCGACCGGATGTAGGTGAGCGCCAGCCCTCCCACGAGGAAGAGGATGGCGAAGCGCCCGTAATCGTGCGGGCTCAGGCTTCGCGCGAGGACGATGTTGATCCCGAAATGGAAGGCGCTCTGGGTGACTTCGCCCCCCAGCATGAGGATGAAGCGGCGCGCGAGGCGGTTCAGACCGTGCATGACGATTCAGCTCGCCGCGACGGCGCTGGCATCGACGCCCGCGCGACCGCCGATGCGGGCACGGATCATCGCCACCAGCCCTTCCGCTGCGGCGGCTTCTCCGAACAGAGCCGCGTAGCGAGCGCGGGCGGCCGCCGGAAAGTCCTGCCAGGAAACCGGATCGGTCACGATCCGCTCCAGGGCGGAGGCGAGGCTCGGCGCATCGTCGGGCGTGACGACCCAGCCGCTCGACCCCTCCTCGACCACCTCCGTCAGCCCGCCGATGCGGGACACGACGGGGGGGCGGCCATAGGCCATGGCCTCGATCGCCACGCGGCCGAGGGATTCCGGCAGGCGCGACGGCACCGTGACCACGTCGGCCCAGCGGTAGAGATCGGATGGATCGTCGACGAAGGGAGACAGGCGGATGATCGAGCCGAGCCCCGCATCGGCGATCTGGCGGCCGAGCGCCTCTTCGCGCGCCGTATCCTCGAAGGCGCTGCCGACGATGCGGACCTCGATCCGCGCGCGCACCTCCGGCGGCAGCGAGCGGATCGCCTCGACCAGGATCTCCTGTCCCTTGATGCGGCTGATCCGGCCCAGCATCAGCAGGCGCAGGGGACGCGAGCCGTCATAGGTCGAGGCCGGCGGCGTCTCGGGACCCGCAATGCCGTTATAGACCACCCGCATGGCGACCTTGGAGGTCAGCGAGAAGGCCTTCGCGGTGGCGCGGGAGTTGAACACGATGTCGGCCCCGCTCCAGCGGATCAGCCCGCGCAGAAGCTTCAGGGTGGCGCCCTGAGGGATCTCGTGGACATGCACGATGGCACGGCCGGGGCAGAGCCGGGCGGCCAGGAGATAATCCGCCACCACCGAGGTGTTGATGTAGACGAGGTCGCTCGCGCGCAGCCGCCGCCAGGCGCGCAGCATCGCCACCGGCAGCGTGAGCAGGCCGAGGGTGGCGAGGCGCGGTAGGTCGCGGCGCCGGAGAATCCAGAGCGGCTCGAAGACGATCCGCGAAGCAACGCCTTCGAGGGCGGCCACGATGGGGCCGGTGCGGGGCAGGACGACGTCAATGACGGCGGCGGGATAGGCCGCGCGAAAGATCCGCACGCTCTCAACGAAGCTGCGGTCGGACCCGTAGAGCTCGTATCCCTGATGGACGCAGGTGATGCGCATGCCGACTCGACCCTAATCCCAACCTGAACTGCCCCAAGATGACATGCCACGATGTTTTCAATCGTTACCGGGCAAGAACCTCACCCAGTGTAATCATGGGGCATGGTTGCCTGGAGATGTTTCTCGTGTCCCGTCGCGGGACGGTTGGGGGCTAAAGGAGACTCGGATGCCGTCGCACAAGCCCTCTCTGTTGATCCTGGGGACGCGTGGCATTCCCGCATCCCATGGCGGCTTTGAAACCTTCGCCGAGAAGCTCGCGCTCTTTCTCGTGAAGCGCGGCTGGCATGTGGCGGTCTATTGCCAGGACGAGGTCGAGGCGGTGAGCGAGCGTTTCCGCACGACCACCTGGCAAGGCGTCGAGCTCATCCATGTGGCCGTCTCCACCAGCGGCCCGCGGGCGACCCTGGATTTCGACTGGCATTGCGTGCGCGATGCCGCCAGGCGGGGCGGCGTCAGCCTCGTCCTCGGCTATAACGGGGCGGTCTTCCTGCCGTATCTGCGCCTCTCCGGCGCGAAGATCATCACCAATATGGACGGCATCGAGTGGAAGCGGCCGAAATGGTCCATGGCGGTGCGCGCTTGGTTCTGGACCAATGAGTGGATCGCCGCCTGGTCTTCGCACCGCCTCGTGGCCGACCATCCCGCCATCGCCGACCATGTGGCCACGCGCCGTCCGCGATCCGCCATCGCCACCATCCCGTATGGCGGCGATCCGATCTCGGCGGCGCCGACCGCGCCCATCGCGGCCATGGGCCTGAAGCCGGGGCGGTACATGACGTCGATCGCCCGGATCGAGCCCGACAACAACATCCTCACCATGGTCGACGCCTTCTCGCGCAAGGTGCGGGGCATGCGGCTCGTGGTCCTCGGCACGCTCTCCGACAGCAATCCCTATCATCGCGCCGTGAGGGAGGCGGCCAGCGACGAGGTGCTCTTTCCCGGCGCCATCTATGAATCCGAGACGATCAGATCCCTGCGCTTCCATGCGCGGGCCTATCTGCACGGGCATACGGTGGGCGGCACCAACCCGTCCCTTGTGGAGGCTCTGTGGGCCGGCAACGCGGTGATCGCCCACGACAATCCGTTCAACCGGGGGACGGCGGGCGAGGAGCAGTTCTACTTCGCCGATGCGGATGCCTGCGAGCGGCACATCGAAACCCTGATCGCGGACGATGGCGTGGCGAGACGGGCGGGTGTCGCCTCGCTCGCCCGTGCCGCCGACCGCTTCGAATGGTCGGAGATCCTGAAGCAGTACGAGGCGGAGGCGACGGCCCTCGGGGGCTTCGCCGCGCCGGCGGGCCAGGAGTCGAAGCACTCCGGCACCTCGTCCGCCCATCTCCCCCCGGCCCCGATGGCGATGGGAAGCCAGAGCCGAGATCGCGCTTCGTGAGGCCAGTGCCCACGCGCAGGGCGATCCTCGCGGCCGCGGCTTTGACGGCGGTACGGATCCCGGCCGCCGCCGCCACGCCGCCGCTCCGCCTGAGGCGCGGCGTCAATACCTGGCCGTGGTTTTCCCTGACGCGGGAATTCCCGGCGCCGCGCACGGATTACGGGACGCCGCCGTTCCAGGAGGGCCGGCCCGTCCCGACCGGCCGCGACCTCGCCCGTCTGCGAGCGGCCGGGTTCGACTTCCTGCGCCTGCCCGTCGATCCCGGCCCCTTCGCCGCCGCCGTGCCGGAGGAGCGCGAGCGTCTCATGGCCGACCTCAGGGCCGCGGTGGAGGCGGCGTTGCGCGCGGATCTCGCGGTCCTCGTCAACGTGCAGGCCAATGGCGCGACCCATCACTGGAACCCGCAGAATTTCTACGGCGATCCCGGCGCGCCGCTGTTTCCCACCTATCGCCGCTTCGTCTCCGACCTAGCCCGACTGCTGGAGGGGATCGCCCCGGAGCGGCTGGCGCTGGAGCCCGTCAACGAGCCGCCGCAGGGATGCGGCGCGGCATCGTGGCTGACGATCCAGGACGACCTCCTCGGCGAGGCCCGCCGGGTCGCCCCGCGCCTGACCCTCGTGGCCTGCGGCGCCTGCGGCAGCATGATCACCGGGCTCACCGCCCTCGACCCCGCGCCGCTGGCCCGCTTCGCGCCGCTGCTGTTCACCTTCCATTATTACGAGCCCTACCTGTTCAGCCATCAGGGGGCGCCCTGGATGCGGGAGCCGGTCTACCGCGCCCTCAACGCGGTGCCGTGGCCGGCCTCCGCCGGTCGCCTCGAGTCGACGCTGTCCGCCGTGAAGGCCAGGATGGACGGTGATGCCGGCCTGTCCGCTGAGGCGAAGCATGACGCCTACACCCTGACCGAGGCCAAGCTCGGCGAGTATTTCGCCGCCCGGCCCGATAAGGGCTACCTCGCCCGCCACCTCGCCATGGTGGGGGAATGGGGCCGCCGCCACGGCATCGCCCCAGGGACCATCGTGCTCGGGGAGTTCGGGGCCCTGCGCAGCGATGCGCGCTACGTCGCCTCCCATGCGGAGGACCGGGCGCGCTACGTCCGCGACGTGCGGGAGGCGGCCGAGGCCGAGGGTTTCCCCTGGGCGTTCTGGAACCTGTTCGACGGGATGGGGCTGATGGACGATGCAACCAAGCGGCTCGATCCCGCCATCGTCACCGCCCTCGGTCTGCGCCTCCCGGCGGACGATCGCTGACCGCGTGGAACAGGCCGAGGAGGAGGATGGCGAATTTGGCGAGCAGCGTGGTCTTGCCGCCGATCCCCTCGAACGTGTTCACCAGGATGACGAAGGCGATGACGGGCAGGAACGTGCCGGGGCGGCAGTGGCGGACCAGCTCGATCATGTAGAGCGTCACCGCTACGGTGAGCAGCACCGTCATGAAGATGCCCTGGTAGACGAGGGTCCGGACGATGGGGTTCTCGATGCCCCATTCGAGCCCGCTCACGCGCCGTAGCGAATCCACGAGGCTCATATCCGGGCCGACCAGCAATTCGCGGAAGGGGATGCTGGCGACGAGGTCGAGCATTTCCACGCGGGCATTGGCGCTGCCGCCATCGGCCATGAACCGGCTGAGCAGCGCGTCGAAGAACCCGCCGGCCGCGAGGCCGCCGATGCCGAGGGGCACGAGGGTGAACAGGAAGATCCCCGCCGCCGCCGCCAGGAGCGGGATCCGGCCCGCGCTCAGCACCTTGTGCAGGGCGAAGAGACCGTAGCCGCCGCCGAAGATCAGCGTCACCACCATGGCCGAGCGCCCGCCGAAGGCCACGAGGGCGGCGAGCTGCAGCCCGATCATCGCGAGCCGTTGCGGAGCGGTCATGCGTCCGCCGCCACCGATGAGGGCGAGGACGTAGCAGGCCGTGAGGGTGGCGTTGCCGAGGGGGTGTCCCTGAAGTGCGGCCGAGCGCGTATCGGTTGCGAAGACCTGACCGTCGAGCCGGTATGGGAAGAACAGGGTCTTCGTCGCGAATTCCGTGAGGCCGAGCAGGGCGTTGACCAGCAGCACCGCATGAACCGTCAGTTCAAGGCGCCTCCAGGTGAGCGCGTCGCGGTCAGCCAGCAGGACGACGAAGAGGCCCGGCAGCAGGAACGTGTCCAGCGCCCCCGCCATGCCGGGGCCGCTGCGCAGGACGATGTGCAGGAACAGCCCGATGCTGCACGCGGCCAGCAGCATTCCTGCCGGCCGTACCTGCACGGCATAGACGAGGTAGCCCGCCGGGTTGCCGGACTTCAGCGCGGCCCAGCCGAACAGGACGATGACCAGATAGGTCGAAGGATGGATCTTCTGCGGCGCCGCGCCGGTGAGCCCGTCGTAATTGATCCCGACATTCCACAACATGCCGCCCGACACGCCGAGGATCAGCACGGTGAGGGCGATGAGGCCGAACGGCATCGGGCTGCGCGACGCCGCTCCGGCTTCCTTCCGTCCTCGGGCCGGGGAATGAACCGCGCTCCTCATGGTCCGCCCGTCACGCCGCCGCCGCGTAGCGATCGACGAAGAGGCTGCCCGAGACCGGCCTGCCGAGCACTTCCGAGATGTCGAGGATATCGAGGAGGTCGCGCTGGCGCGTGGCGCCGTTTTTCGCCACGATCAGCAGCCGGTCGCTGGCAGCGGCGAGGGGCCCGATCCGCAGGTTGCCGGTCAGCACGCCGCCATCGATGAGGATGAGGTCGAAGCTCGATTTGGCGGCTGCGAGGAACTGCTCGATATTGGCCCGGCTCAGGGCCTCGCGCGAGGCCTTGGCGAGATCGCCGATGCCGATCCGCGCGGCACCGCTCTCCGCATCCGCCTTGGCCGCCGCCGCCATCCCGACCTCGCCGCGCAGGACCTCGATGAGGCCGGGGCCGGAGGCGTTCTCCTCCGGCGTCGCTTCGAGGTCCGCCTCGACCACGAGCACGCGCTCGCCGCGCGCCGTGGCCACCGCCGCGAGGAGATGGATCGTCGAGCGCCGGTCCGCCGTATCCGAGGCCGCCGAGGTGACGAGCACGCTCAACGCCTGGCCCGGCGGGTGGATCTGGCCGCGCACGCTGGCCAGCCGGTCGAGGGTCAGGCTCGCGGCGACGCTGGCCGGACGCTCGCTTCCCGCCTTGAACTCCGGATAGGTGGCGACCACGGAGGTGTGGGAGAGCCGCTCCATCTGGCGCCGGGACAGGACGGTGGGATCGAGATATTCGCGCACGAAGGCGAGGCCGGCCCCGAGGCCGAGGCCGCTGACGAGGCCGCCGACGAACAGCAGGAGGCGCAGGGGCCAGCTCCGCTCGGCGGGCGGACGGGCCCAGCTGATGACGCGGGCATTGGTGGTGTCGATGCCGGTCTGTTCCTGGATCTCGCGCGAGCGGTTGAGGAAGTTGCTGTAGACGGCCCGGCTGGTATCCACCTCACGTTCGAGCTCACGCAGGCGCACGGAGGCTTCGCCGGTGACGATGGAGCCCCGCTTCAGCTCGTCGAGATTTGCGGTCAGGGCTTTCTCGTTGGCGACGGCGCGCTGGTAATCCGTCTCGGCGGAGCGGGCGATGCGGGTCAGCTCCGTCTCGGTCAGGCGTTTGACGTCCTGCATCTGGGTCCGCACCGCCTCGATGAAGGGGTGGCGGTTGCCGAGCTGGGTGCGCAGATCCGCTTCCTTGCTCGCGAGTTCCGCATACTGGCTGCGCAAGCGCTCGATCACCGCGGACTGGATCGCCTCCGGGGCCGTGTCCGGTCCGAACGCAGTACTCCCGCGCGCGTCCTTGATCTGCTGCAGCCGGGTGCGCGCCTCCGCCGTGCGGGCGCGGGCGGCCACGATGCGGTTGTTGCTCTCGGCCAGTTGCTGCTCGCTGATGAGCTGGCCGCTCGCCGTGATCAACCCGTTCTCGGCCTTGAACGTCTCGACCTTGTTCTCGGCGACGTTGACGCGCTTGCGCAGGTCGTCGAGACGCGACGCCATCTCGGACGAGGCCCGCGAGGCCGCGTCGGCGCGGGCGGAGGTCTGGTCCTTGAGGTAGGCGGCGGCGATGGCGTTGACGATCCTGGCCGCCTTGTCCGGGTTGCCCGCGGTGACCACGACATCCACCACGAAGACCTTGTCGGCGCGCTTCACCGCGAGCCTGCGCCGCAGGGCGCGGACGGCCCGGGCCTCGGCGGCGGCATCGGTGGCGGGTGCGGCGCCTTCGCCCTGGAGGGTGCGCAGGGTCCAGCTGAGGAAGCCGGTGCCGACGCCGCCGAAATCCGGGTCGTCGAGCAGTCCGGCATCGCGGGCGGCGCGGGTCAGGACCGAATCCGATTCGATCACCCGCGCCTGGCTCTCCACCTGCATCACACCGCCATCCGGCGCCATGGCGACGGGATTGACGTCGTTGGTGACGATCTGCTTGTCGCGCGGGTCGATCAGGATCTGGGCCGTGGCCGCGTAGAGCGGCGGTGCGAGGAAGCCGTAGGCCACCGCGATGAAGGTGAGCAGCGCGGCGGTTCCGAGCACCCAGGCCCGGCGCACGGTGAGGATGCGCCAGAGATCGCCGATCTCGGCGCTCTTGTCGGGCTCGGAGGAGGGCGGCCGGTCGATGCTGGATCGACCGATCCAATCCGCCGCCGCGATATGTCTGTCGATCTGTGCCATCGGATGCTCGGGCCGTGGCCGGGATACAGCCCGTCCTTCGGATACAGGCATGATCCGACTTTACTGACGATTCACCAACACCCGGAGATTTCCCCGGTCTCGGCCCCCTTCGTGCGGGGCATGGTTAGCGAACCATTAAGAGCGCCTAACAGAA
>NZ_NKUG01000122.1 GCF_014845095.1 Methylobacterium bullatum
CGCATCGGCCTCGTGGCCACCGAGCGCCCCCACCGCCGTCTTGGCGAGGCGCGCCGAGACGCCGACGCGCAGAGCCCCGGTGATGAGCTTGAGAAGTGCCCAGCGCCCGGTCTCGTCCAGCGCATCGAGCCAGCCGGCGATATGGGCCGGCAGGTCGGATTTCTTCGTGATGCGCAGCGTGTCCACCACCTCGGCGAGGGTGGGAATGTGCGGGGGCGGGTTGTTGTGGCCTGGACCAACCCCTCTCCCCGCACGCGGGGAGAGGGCTCTGCCGACCTCGTCGTCGGCAGAGCGAGGCGGCAGCCGAGGGTGAGGGGGCGAAGCCGGAGGAGCCTCGTCCGGAGACACCCCCTCACCCTCGCCCTCCGGGCTTGCCGCGCCGACGCCGAGGTCGTCGCGGCCCTCTCCCCGCCCGGCGGGGAGAGGGGAAGCGGCGGAGACCGGCCAGATCAGCGCGGTGGTCTCGGCGAGATCGCCCACATAGTTATGCGAGAGCGCGAACAGCACCGGATCGACCCGCGCCTCCACCAACCCGCGGATCATCGCCGGCTTGGCTTCGCGGAAGCTGAGGTTGCCGGTCATGGCGGCCAGCGCCCAGCCCCGTTCCGGGTCCGGCGCATGGGCAAAGTAATCCTGCAGCAGGCGCAGCTTGGCGTTGCGGCGCGGCTCGTAGGCGAGGCGGTCAAGGAGATGGGCGAAGTCGTTCACGCGGCGGCCTCCTCGGCCGGCGCGGCGGTTTCGCCCTCGCCGTCGTCGCCATAGCCCAGCATGTGCAGCGGTTTCGCCTTGATCCCTTGCGTCCCGCACCAATGCACCAGGGCGTCCTCCTGCCCGTGGGTGACCCAGACCTCCCCCGCCCCGGTCTCCCGGATGGTGCGGCAGAGGTCGGGCCAGTCGGAATGGTCGGAGATGACGAGGGGGAGTTCGGCGCCCTTCTGCCGGGCACGCGCCCGCACCCGCATCCAGCCGGAAGCAAAGGAGGTGACGGGATCGGGGAATTTGCGCGACCACACGTCCTGGATCGCCGAGGGCGGGCAGAGCACGATGGCCCCGTGGAGTTTTCCGCGCTCCGCAGCGACGACCTTCGGCGTCTCGCCCAGGGGAATGCCCTCGCGCTTGTAGAGCTCCGTCAACTTCTCCATGGCGCCGTGGAGATAGATCGGTTCGTCGTAGCCGGCCTCCCGCAGCAGGGCCATGACCCGCTGCGCCTTGCCGAGCGCATAGGCGCCGACGATGTGGGCGCGCTCGGGGAACAGGGCGACCGAGTCGAGAAGCTTCCTCACCTCGTCCTTCGTGTCGGGCATCCGGAACACCGGCAGGCCGAAGGTCGCCTCGGTGATGAAGACGTCGCAGGGCAAGACCTCGAAGGGCAGGCAGGTCGGGTCGTAGGCGCGCTTGTAATCGCCCGACACCACCACCCGGACGCCCTGCGCTTGAATCGCGATCTGGGCCGAGCCGAGGACGTGGCCGGCGGGCGCGAAGCGCACGGTGACGTCGCCGATGCGGATCTCCTCGCCGAGCACCGCCTCCTGGCGCGTCTCGCAAAAATCCTCGCCGTAGCGCACGGCCATGATCCGCAGGGTCTGGCCCGTGGCCAGCACCTTGCCGTGGCCGGACCGGGCATGGTCGGCATGGCCGTGGGTGATGAGCGCACGCGGCACCGGCCAGGTCGGGTCCACGTGGAATCCGCCCAGCGGACAATACAGGCCCTCGCGGGTCAGGGTCAGGAGGTCGCTCGCACTCAGACTCATGCGGGGGGCCGAACTGAGAGGGGCCGAACATGGGGATGGCGGATCATGCGACGTGATATAGGGCGCTCGCATGAACCCGCGAGCGCAGACGTCACTTCAGAACAGTTCGGGCGATCTCCTCGCCGACCGGCGCTACGCCTATGCGGAGGCCTGCCTCGTGGAGGGCGACGCGCAGGGGGCGGCCGAGATGGCCGAGCAGGCCCTGGAGATCGCGCCGCGTTACGCCGCCGCGTGGTTCCTCCTCGGGAGGGCGCGGGAGGCCCGCCACCTCGCCACGGCGGATCCCGGCGACCACCACGCCGCCCTCAGGGCCTATGGCAACGCCCTCGATCTCGATCCGCACGACGAACTCGGTGCCCGGCTGCGCCTCGTCCAGATCGGCCAGGGCGACGCCCTCGGCTCGATCTCGCCGGCCTATATCCGCGCCCTGTTCGACGGCTACGCCCCGCGTTTCGAGCGCCACCTCGTGAACGACCTGCAGTATCGCGGGCCGGACCTGCTGGTGGAGGCCCTCGACGCCCTGGACGCGGCGCCGGAGAGCTTCGGCGACGTGCTCGACCTCGGCTGCGGCACCGGCCTGATGGGCGAGGCGCTGGCCGGCCGGACCCGGACCCTCACGGGGATCGACGTCTCCCCCGGCATGCTGGCGCAGGCCGCCCGGCGCAAGCGCTACGACCGCCTGGTGGAGGGGGATCTCACCCGCCTTCTCGCGGAGGAGCCCCCGGACAGTGCCGACCTCGTCGTGGCGGCGGACGTCTTCATCTATGTGGGCGGCCTCACGCGGGTGATGGCGGAGATCGCGCGCATCCTGCGGCCCTCGGGCCTCGTCGCCTTCACGGTGCAGTGGCATTCCGAGGGCGGCCTCGTCCTCGGCGCCGATGCCCGCTACGCCCATGGCGAGCGCTATCTCCGGCAGGTGGCGGACGAGGCCGGTTTCGACCTCGCGCGCCTCGAACCGGCGGCGATCCGGCGCGAACGCGGGATCGACGTCGAGGGACGGGTGGCGGTGCTGCGTCCCAGACCCTGAGGCACCCCGAAGGCCTGAGCGAAGCTCGCGCTGGCATGCCAATGCGAGCCGTTCCGAGGCTGGCGCGCCGTAATCCCGATTGTGCACGATTGGGTTGAACCGAACCCTCTCGTCATGTGTTGCACGGCACGGCACTCCCCGAGCCCTGCCCATCGGGCGGACGCCAGCGGTTCCTCCGCGGCGCCCGATCGGTAAGGTCGGGCCTCACTCAGTCCGATCCGTTCTTCCCAAGGAGCCTGTGCAGACGCATGGCCGACAAGACCGACAAGTCGTTTCCCGCCAGCCCGACGACGCGCATCCCCTTCGCCCTCGCCCTGTCGGCGCTGGCCGGCTGCGCCGATTCCATCGGCTTCCTCGAATTCTCACAGCTCTTCATGTCGTTCATGAGCGGCAACACCACCCGCTTCGGCGTCTCGGTGAGCAAGTTCGATTGGGAGAGCACGGCGCGGGTCAGCTCGGTCATCGTCATGTTCTGCTTCGGCGCCTTCGCGGGCACGCTGATCGCGGCCTGGGTCGGGCGCTGGCGGCTCTCGGTGATGCTGCTGCTCCAGGCGGTGCTCCTCGCCATCGGCCTCGTCATGCCCTACGGCACCTTCTCCTGGCCGCTGCACGTCTATCCCATCGTCATCGCGCTCGGCCTCCAGAACGCCACGCTGCAGGACGAGGCCGGGCGCAGCCTCGCCCTTACCTATGTCACGGGGGCGGTGGTGCGGTTCGGGACCGGGCTCGCCAACCTCCTGATGGGCAAGGTCGCGCCCTCGTTCTGGATCCAGGCCCCCCTCTGGGGCGCCCTGAGCACCGGCGCGGTGACCGGCGGCTTCCTCCAGACCCATTACGGCGAGGATGCCTTCCTGTTCCCGGCGGCCCTCGCGGCGCTCCTCGCACTGATCGCCATCGCCCTCACGGTCCTGAAGCCCGGCAGCGCCTACGTCACCGGCGCCGAGGAATACCATCCGCCGGACGCGAGGGGACCGGTGAAGTAACTCAATCGCCCCCGCCGTCGCTGCGCAGGCGCTTGGTGGCGCCGCGGCGGGACTTCTCGTCGAGGCGGCGCTTCTTCGAGGCCAGGGTCGGGCGCGTGGCCCGGCGCGGCGTCGGCGGCACCGCCGCCTCGGCGACGAGGGCGGCGAGGCGCTCGCGCGCATCGGCCCGGTTGCGGTCCTGCGTCCGGAACTGCTGGGCCATGATGACGATGACGCCGTCCAGCGTCAGCCGCCGCCCGGCGAGGCGCATCAGGCGCACCGCCACGGCGTCGGGCAGGGATTGCGAGCGCCGCGCATCGAAGCGGAGCTGCACCGCCGTGGAGAGCTTGTTGACGTTCTGCCCCCCCGGCCCCGAGGAGCGCACGAAGGTCTCTTCGAGTTCCGCCTCGTCGATGGCGAGATGCGGGGTGCATTGCAGGGCCATCGCCACCATCTTCCTCGTATGCCGGAGCCGTTCAGGCGGCTTCGGACGGCGCCTTCGCCTTGACCGCGAGGGCGTGCAGCCCGCGCTTGAACGCCTCGTCGAGGACGCCGTTCACGATGCGGTGGCGATCGACCCGGCTCTTCCCCTCGAAGGCGGCCGAGACGATCTCCACCCGGAAATGCGTCTCCCCCTCGGGCCGCGCGCCCGAATGGCCCGCATGGAGGTGGGATTCGTCCACCACCGCCAGGGCCTGCGGCTCCAGTTGCGCGTCGAGCGCTCCGGTGATCCAATCCTTGAGCGTGCCGGCCATCGTGTCCTCGTCTTTCCGTCGCTTCGTTCCCGTCCCGTAGGCGCCTGGAGGCTTCGGGGTCGTCAACCCCCGATCTCCGCATGCGTCATCAGGCCCGCCGCCCTTGTGTCTCGGACACGCCCTCTCATAATCGCCCCACCATGGATCTCAACTCGCGCCTGTTCGACAGCATCCGCATCAAGCGAAAGCCCACCTGCGACGAGGCCAAGGCCGCGTCCCAGACGGGCTGCGAGACCCCCGGCTGCACCAATGCCGGGCTCTACCGCGCTCCCAAGGGCCGCAAGGCGGAAGGCCAGTACTGGCGCTTCTGCATCGACCACGTGCGCGCCTACAACGCCACCTACAACTACTTCGACGGCATGAACGACGCCGCCGTCCAGGCCTACCAGAAGGACGCCGTGATCGGGCACCGCCCGACCTGGGCCATGGGCGTGAACCCGGCGACGCGGGCGGCCGGGGCGAAAACGGGCGAGCCGAAGCGCGACTGGGCCTATGTCGACCCGCTCGACATCCTGCGCAGCGAAGGCGTCGGCGAGACCTCGCGCCGGGCCAAGCCCGAGCCGAGCCGGCCGCGCCTCACGGTGGCCGCCCTGAAGGCCCTCGACGTGCTGGGTCTCGACGAGAACGCGGACACCGCCGCCATCAAGGCGCAGTACAAGGTGCTGGTGAAGCGCTTCCACCCCGACGCCAATGGCGGCGACCGCTCGTTCGAGGAGCGCCTGCGCGACATCATCCGCGCCCACGACACCCTGCGCGCCGCCGGCCTGTGCTGAGCCGGATCCCGGAACGCGGCACGAACGATGCAGCGTTTTTCGAAATCTCGTGCGGCGTGAGGCGGCAATCCGCGCGGGAGGCCCTATATCGAGTCCTCGCACCCCTTGGCGTCCGCCGACGCAGCCCCTTACAAGGTGGCATTCCACGTCCTGCCCCGCGCGGGAACCGGCAATGCCCACCGTGATAGATCCCGCGAGCCCGGTCCATGCCGGAGCCCGCCCCGACGAGGTCCCGTATGCTCTCTGACGACACCCCCGCCTCGCTGCCCGACCGGACCGTCTCCGTCCGCGAGGCCTTCGGCATCGATCTCGACCTCCAGGTGCCGGCCTTCTCGCAGAGCGAGGAGCACGTTCCCGATCTCGACCCGGATTACATCTTCGACCGGGAGACCACCCTGGCGATCCTGGCGGGCTTCGCCCGCAACCGCCGCGTCATGGTCACCGGCTATCACGGCACCGGCAAGTCGACCCATATCGAACAGGTCGCCGCCCGCCTGAACTGGCCCTGCATCCGGATCAACCTCGACAGCCACGTCTCCCGTATCGACCTCGTCGGCAAGGACGCGATCGTGCTGAAGGACGGCAAGCAGATCACCGCCTTCCAGGACGGCATCCTGCCCTGGGCGCTGCAGAACAACGTGGCGCTGGTCTTCGACGAATACGATGCCGGCCGCCCGGACGTGATGTTCGTGATCCAGCGCGTGCTCGAAGTCTCCGGCCGCCTGACGCTCCTCGACCAGAAGCGGGTGATCCGCCCCCACCCGGCCTTCCGGCTGTTCGCCACCGCCAACACGGTGGGGCTGGGCGACACGTCCGGCCTCTATCACGGCACCCAGCAGATCAACCAGGGCCAGATGGACCGCTGGTCCATCGTGACGACGCTGAACTACCTCGCCCATGACCGCGAGGTGGACATCGTCCTGTCGAAGGCGCTGCATTACCAGCGCGACGGCGGGCGCGACATCGTCAGCCGCATGGTCCGCGTGGCCGACCTGACCCGCAACGCCTTCATGAACGGCGACCTCTCCACCGTCATGAGCCCGCGCACGGTGATCACCTGGGCCGAGAACGCCGACATCTTCCAGGATATCGGCTTCGCCTTCCGGGTGACCTTCCTCAACAAGTGCGATGAGCTGGAGCGCACCCTGGTGGCGGAGTTCTACCAGCGCGCCTTCGGCAAGGAACTGCCCGAGAGCGCGATGAACGTGGCGCTGAGCTGAGGATCGACGCGGAGGACGCGATGGCCGAACCGGCCTTGAAGGGCGAACCGACCGAAGGCGCGACCTCCCGCTCGGGCCGGACGCGCTACGAGGACGACCTCTACACCTGGGTTCAGGAGCAGGTCGCCCTGCTCC
Organism: Methylobacterium bullatum; assembly: GCF_014845095.1. Lineage (GTDB taxonomy): Bacteria > Pseudomonadota > Alphaproteobacteria > Rhizobiales > Beijerinckiaceae > Methylobacterium > Methylobacterium bullatum. Next base: position 6,624 of record NZ_NKUG01000122.1, read on the forward strand.
GGGCCGGACGGGTCGATGCGCTCGACGTCGAACACATCGCCGAGGAGCTGGAAGGGTTGTCGAAGAGCGAGTTCGCCAAGCTCCAGAGCGCCCTGCGCGTCCTCGTCATGCACATGCTGAAATGGGATCAGCAGCCGGAGCACCGGACCCCGAGCTGGATCTTCTCGATCCGTGAGCAGCGGCGGCGCTACGCCCGGATCTTGTCGAGCAATCCGGGGCTGAAGCCTCGCATCGACGAGGCCCTGGGCGACGCCTACCCGGACGCGCGCGACTGGGCCGCCGACGAGACCCACCTGCCGCCGGATGAGTTTCCCTCCGAATGCCCCTATTCGTGGGACGACATTCTGCAGCGTCCCTTCGATTTCGATTCTGTAAAGAAGTAGCGATCGTGGCCATCTCGAACCGCAAAGCCGGCGAACGCCGGGAGCCCATCGCCGAACCGCTGAAGCGCTCGGTGGCCGGATGCCTGCGCGCCATCGCCAAGCGCTCCGAGATCGAGGTGGTCTATGCCAGCGACCGGCCGGCGCTCACCGGCGACAAGGCGCGCCTGCCCGAGCCGCCGCGCAAGCTGACGCCGGAGGATGTGGCGATCCTGCGCGGCAACGCCGATTCGATGGCGCTGCGCCTCGGCTGCCACGATGTGGCCGTCCATCGCCGCCTCGCCCCGGAGAATGCCGGCGCCCGCGCCGTGTTCGATGCCGTGGAGCAGGCCCGCGTGGAGGCCATCGGCTCGCGCCGGATGGCCGGCGTCGCCTCGAACCTCACGGCGATGCTGGAGGACCGCTACCATCGTGGCGGCAAGTACGAGGACATCACCGACCGGGCCGACGCCCCGATGGAGGATGCCGTCGCCCTGATGGTGCGCGAACGCCTGACCGGGGAAGCCCCGCCGAAGGCCGCGCGCAAGATCGTCGAGTTGTGGCGCTCCCATATCGAGGAGAAGGCCGGTCCCAGCCTCGATGGACTGATCGGCAATCTCGAGAACCAGCGCTCCTTCGCCCGCTCCGTGCGCGAGTTGCTGTCCTCCCTCGACATGGCGGACGAGACGCCGCTGGACCCCGAGGACGACGACAACGAGGACGAGAACGAAGGGCAGGACGACGAGCAGACCCCGAGCGAGGGCGAAGCCGAGGAGCAGTCCCAGGGCGACAAGTCCGAGATGGAGACCTCCGAGGAGGCCTCGGACGAGTTGCAGGACGGCGCCACGGAGGCCGCCGACGCGCCCTCGGGCGAGTTGCCGGACGAGTCCGAGAACGCCGAATCCGAGGAGGCCTCCGAGGCCAAGCGTCCGCCCAACAACCGGCCGGTCGAGCCGCGCGGCCCCGAATACAAGGTGTTCAACCCGCGCTTCGACGAGATGATCGACGCCGAGGATCTGTGCGACGCCGAAGAGCTCGCGCGCCTGCGCACTTATCTCGACAAGCAGCTGGCCCATCTCCAGGGCGTGGTCGGGCGCCTCGCCAACCGGCTGCAGCGCCGGTTGCTGGCGCAGCAGAACCGGGCCTGGGAATTCGACCTCGAAGAGGGCCAGCTCGATCCCGCCCGCCTCGTGCGGGTGATGACCGACCCGTTCCAGCCGCTCTCGTTCAAGCGCGAGAAGGACACCAATTTTCGCGACACCGTCGTCACGCTGCTGCTCGACAATTCCGGCTCCATGCGCGGCCGGCCGATCACGGTGGCGGCCACCTGCGCCGACATCCTGGCACGGACCCTGGAGCGCTGCGGCGTGAAGGTGGAGATCCTGGGCTTCACCACCCGCGCCTGGAAGGGCGGCCAGTCGCGCGAGGCGTGGCTGGCGGCGGGCAAGCCGAACGCGCCGGGCCGCCTCAACGACCTGCGCCACATCGTCTACAAAAGCGCCGACGCCCCCTGGCGCCGGGCGCGAAAAAACCTCGGGCTGATGATGCGCGAGGGCCTGCTCAAGGAGAACATCGACGGCGAGGCCCTGGACTGGGCGCACAAGCGCCTGCTCGCCCGGCCCGAACAGCGCAAGATCCTGATGGTGATCTCGGACGGCGCGCCGGTCGACGATTCGACCCTCTCGGTCAATCCGGGCAATTATCTCGAACGCCACCTGCGCTGGATGATCGAGGATATCGAGACCCGCTCACCGGTCGAACTCCTCGCCATCGGCATCGGCCACGACGTGACCCGCTATTACCGCCGCGCCGTCACCATCATCGACGCCGAGGAGCTCGGCGGGGCGATGACGGAGAAGCTGGCGGAATTGTTCGAGGAGGATGCGGGCGGCGGCGCCGTGCCGAGGCGCAAGGTTGCGGGCGGCCGGCGTTAGTGCTTCTCACGAAACTCCCGCTGCGCTGTCGTGCTTCGAGCGAGCGCCGACCGTGATCGGGAGTTTTGTGAGCACTCTTGGTTTCCATCATCCGGCAGTCGAAACGTGCGTGTGAAAGCGGGACGATCGGCTCGCCGTTCGGTTCTTGCCCGGATACTGGACGGAGTGCCGGACCTGCCATCTCCGCGCGACGACCCGGGCGATCCGGTTCCGGTTCCAAATCGGGCCGGATGCGTTATCGTGCCACCCGTGCATGGGGCGGAACGGCCCGTCCTGCATCGATGGAGCTGATCGACCCATGTTGGACGAATACGGCTTTCTCCGTGGCGCTGAGTCGGACGAGGGCGCACTGCCCGCGCTTTATCACTTCGTCTATTGCAGCCGTGCCGCCGACGGCGTCGATGACGCGGAGGTCGGCCGTATCGTCGAGTCGGCCAAGCGCCACAACCTCGCGCGCGGCATCACCGGCGTATTGGTTTTCGGCAGCGGCATCTTCTTCCAGTGGATCGAGGGACCGGCCGCGCAGATGCAAAATCTCATCGCGAGCCTGCATCATGATTCACGCCATCACGACATCGTTACGCTGAGCCAGAGCGAGGAAGAGCGGGAGCGTCTCTATCCGAACTGGGACATGGAAAAGGTGGAAGCCGAAGATATCCGCCTCGTCCTACAGGACGCCCTCGAAAGCACCGACGACAAAGACAATGTCGCGGCACTGACGCGAATAATTCAGCACCTCGACTCGGGCGCCATCCGTTCGCTTGGACAAAGCTAAGTAGACCAGCGCCCGGCAGCCTTCGGCCGATCCGACACCTGCGTCGTGTTCATGGTCATCGTGGCAGCGAAACCGGCGAAAGGAAGTGACGTCCTTTCCGTCTCTCCCGACGGATCGGATGGCATCCGGATTCGGAATTTTCTTGCAAGCTCCTTTACATTTTTTCGGAGCGGCGTTCTGATGTGCCCAAGAGGTGCACGGAATCGACCGGCAAGCGCCCCCTGCAGAGGAAGAGAGTTCAGGGGAGCGGACCATGTCAAACCTCGCTTCGTCCACCGCTACGTGGACCGACCCGTCGGCGCGTCAAGCCGGTTGGGTCTCGGAAGCTCGGCTTGCATATGCGCGCAAACGCACGGCCGAGGAAAGCCGCCATCGCGCCCTCGCTCTCAGCCGCATCGTCGAAACGGACATCATCCCTCGGTTGAAGCTGCTTCACCCGCAGCTCGCGCCCGCGGCGAGCGCTGCGCTCGCCAAACCCACTGCGCAGGAGATCGAAGCCTTCACGCAGCTCCTCCTCGGGCCGGACCTCGCGCCGGCATCGGACGCCGTCAGAGATCATCTGGCCAAGGGCCACTCCGCCGAGAGCATGTTTTTGGAACTTCTGGCGCCTGCCGCGTCCTTGCTTGGACGCTTATGGGACGAGGATTTCTGCGACTTCATCGAGGTGACCGTGGGCGTCGCTCGCCTCCAGTTGCTCCTCTCGCAATACAGACCCGAACCGAAGGCTTCCTCCCGCGACGAGCCCCGCTCCGCACTGTTGATGGGAGCGCCAGGCGAGTTGCATACGTTCGGCGTCGCCGTCGTCGAACAGTTCCTGGAAGTCGCCGAATGGCAGGTCGTGAGTGGCCTGGCGTCCAGCCCCGATGAGATCTCGAGCCTCGTTGGTTCCACCTGGTTCGACGTCGTGGGGCTGACGTTGAGCTGCGAGACTCGCCTCGATGGGCTGACGGCCTCGATCCGGTCGATCCGCGACGTCTCACGCAATCGTCACGTGGGCATCATGGTGGGCGGCCCCGTCTTCCTCGACAAGCCCGAACTCGTCGAGCGTGTCGGAGCGGACGCATCGGCCGTCGACGCACCGACGGCTGTCCTCCTGGCTCAGAGGCTCCTCGACATCGGTCTCGAAACCAGGCGTCGCCCCGATTCGAGGGCCATGGCTTCAGCGTGATCCCAGAGTTTCAGACCTAACTCGATGTGAGGCTGATACAATGAACCTCGTGCAGCTCATCTATGCGTCCCGTCCGTTCGGGTTCGATCACTCTGCCCTGGATAGCATCCTCGCCCAATCGCGGCGCTGCAATACGCGGGACGGTCTGACGGGCGCCCTGATTTGCCGCGGAGACATCTACCTTCAGCTTCTCGAAGGCGAGGCGGACGCCATCGATGCGACGTATGCGCGGATCCTCAGAGACGATCGACATCTCGAGATCAATCGCCTGTCATACGAAGTCGCCACCAAACGTCTTTTTCCGACCTGGGCCATGCGGAGCGATCCCGCACGCTCTTGGATGTGGTCCCAGGAAGACGTGGCCAACGGGGCAGCGACTCGGGCGTCGCCGGACCACGTGCTCGGGATTTTTCGACGGCTCGCGGCCGAGCCGGCTGAACGGCCTCGATTGACCATCGTATGATGTGCGATCGAACGGCTCGCATCGATGAGATGACCGCTTCGCCTTCGAACTGACTGGGACGCCCACGCCACCAGACATCGCTCACTCCGACACCAACCGCTCCTCCAACCGCCCCAGCATCCGGCCGAACACGGCCGGATCGTCGAGGGCGCGGGCGAGGACGAGGCCGCCCTGGATCGTCAGGACGGCGTCCTCGGCGAGGGAGTCCGCCTCGGCGGCCGGGCGCCCGGCGCGGATCAGCGCCTCCGCCAGGGCCTCGCGCCAATCCCGGAAGTAGCCGGCGATCCGGTCCGCGAATCCGTCGCGTCCTTCGGTGAGGGCGAAGGCGCCGACAAGGCAGACCCTCCGGCCCGAGCGGAAATAGGCATCCGTCTCCGACAGCATGAGCCGGATCGCCGCCCGTGGATCGGGATCGTCGCGCAGCGGCGCGTAGACCGTCTCCTCGAACCACGCGCCGATGGCGGCGAGGACGGCCTCGGCCATCTCGGCCTTGCCGCCGGGAAAGGCGTGATAGAGGCTGCCCTTGCCCAAGCCGGTGCGGGCACCGATGAGGGCGAGGCTCGCGCCCTCGTAGCCGTACTCGCGAAAGACCTCGGCGATGGCGGGCAGCGCATCCTCCCGCGCCCCCGGCTTCTTCGTCATGGTTAGGTCAGAGCCCGAGATCGGTGAGGCCGGGATGATCCTCCGGGCGCGGCGCGGCGCGGTCCCAGTGGAACTTGCGCTCCGATTCGGAGATCGCGAGGTCGTTGATGCTGGCATGCCGCAGCCGCATCAGGCCATGGGCGTCGAACTCCCAGTTCTCGTTGCCGTAGGCCCGGAACCAGTCGCCGGCCGCATCGTGGAATTCGTAGGCGAAGCGCACGGCGATGCGGTCGTCGGTGAAGGCCCAGATCTCCTTGATGAGCCGGTATTCGTACTCCTTCGCCCATTTGCGGGTGAGGAACGCGACGATGGCCGGACGGCCCGAGAAGAATTCCGACCGGTTCCGCCAGCGGCTGTCCGCCGTGTAGGCCAGCGAGACTTTTTCGGGGTTGCAGCCGTTCCAGCCGTTCTCGGCGGCGCGGACCTTCTGGATCGCGGTGTCACGGGTGAAGGGGGGCAGTGGCGGGCGGGATTCGGACATGGGCTCGGGCTCCTGCGCTTGTCTGTACCGATCGGTACAAACACTGCCCGCGCCGGTCAAGGCGTCGAATGTCTCAGCGGTGTCCGAGGATCGCCAGCCACGCCACGGTGGTGGCCACAGCGAGCAGGGTCGAGAGCATGACGGCGGCGGCGATCAACCCCGTCTCGGCCTTGTAGCGGACGGCCAGCAGGTAGGAGTTGATCCCCACGGGCATCGCCGCGAACAGGGTGGCGACCCCGGCATAGGCCGGCGGCATGGTGAAGACGTGGAAGGCCAGGACCCAGACCGCCAGCGGATGCAGGACGAGTTTCAGGCTCGTCACCACCATGGCGCCGGGCAGGTCGTGCAACACCCGGTAGCGCACGAGGCCGGCGCCGAGCGCGATCAGCGCGCAGGTGGAGGCGGTGCCGGCCAGCGCATCCACCAGCGACTTGACCATGCCGCCGGGCGCGAGCCCGAAGCTTCTCAGGACGAGACCGAGCATCAGCGACAGGAAGATCGGGTTGCGGAAGAGGACGAGGCCGAGCCCCTTCACCCGCTGGAGGACCGATCGCTGCCCATCCGATTCGATGAGGAAGGTGGCGCAGCCCATCATCAGCGGCAGGTGGACGGCGAGCAGCATGAAGAGCGGGAAGGCGCCCGCGTCGCCATAGGCCTGCAGGATCATCGGAACGCCGATGAAGATGGTGTTCGACTGGCTCGCCGCGAATCCGTGTAGGATCGCCCCCGTCCGCCCGACGCCCTCGCGGCGCAGGCCGATCAGCGAGCCGACGAGCCAGGACAGGCCGGCACCGCCGAAATAGCTGAACCAGTACGACCAGGTGACCTCGCCGGTGAGACCCGGCCGCGTCAGCGTCGCGATGATCAGCGCCGGCACCGCGATGGCGAAGACGTATTCGGAGAGGCCGTCGCTGACCTTCTCCGACAGGAACCCGGCGAGCGCCGCGACCCAGCCGATGAGGATCAGCCCGAAGATCGGGGCGATGAGCGAGAGCACGGTCATCGGTGAGAGCCGGAGAGCAGGGACGGTGGAATCAACGCGAACGGCCGCCGCATGCACGAAGCATGCGGCGGCCGTTCGAAATCAGAATGAGACGTCGAGCGTGATCGAAGCGGGCTCTCGCCGGCGCTTCGATATCGCAGCCTCAGGCGGCGGCCGGGGTCTCGACTTCGGCGAGCTTCTTGTGCAGCTCGCGCTTGATCAGACGGGCCGTCTGCGACAGCTCGATCTCGCGCGCCTTGATGAGGAAGGCATCGAGGCCGCCGCGGTGCTCCACCGAGCGCAGGGCGTGGGCCGTGACGCGCAGGCGCACCCGACGCTTCAGGGCGTCCGACTGCAGCGTGACCTGGCACAGGTTCGGCAGGAACCGGCACTTGGTCTTACGGTTCGAGTGGCTCACGAGGTGGCCGGTCTGCACGGCTTTGCCCGTGAGTTCGCAACGGCGCGACATTGTTCTAATTCCCGTCTCGTTCCGCGTCAGACCAGGCGATGGCGGAAGGCCGGTCGCAATGCGCCACGGGCCTCACGCACGCCAGAACCGATCGAGCGGCGTCTCATTGAAGGCGCGAGCCTATAGGGGAGCGGCAGGGTATCCGTCAAGGGCGGCGCTGCGTTTTGCCCATGGGAAACGCCGCACTCCGAGGCCGGCGCGGCGGCATTCACGAGGCCGGCGCCGCGCTGTCCATACGATGTGTTAACCACGAGCGGAGACGATGGCGGAACAATGCCGCCCGGTCCATTCCGCCGCACGGCGCCACGCCCTGGAACCTCAGAGCCTCAAGCCATGCGTGCCACGCGCCTCCTTCGCGCCAGCCTCCTCGCCGCCCTCGGGGTGATTCCCGCCTCCGAGGGATTCGCGCGGCCCAAAGCCACCGCCGCCGCCCCGGCGACGGTCACCGTCGATTACGGCATCGCTCTGGCCGGCATTCCCATCGGCACCGCCCAGGTGTCGGGACAGTTCGAGAGCGCGCGCTACCGCATGGACGTCTCGGCAAGGCTCACCGGCCTCGTGGGCGCCGTGACCGGGGGCATGGGCTCGGCCCGCGCCAGCGGCCTCATCGCGGAGGGGCCGCAGCCGAGCGCCTTTGCCATCTCCACCAAGACCTCGAATTCCGGCATCGCCGTGCGGATGGCGCTGGCGCGCGGCAACGTCACCCAATCGGAGGTGACGCCGCCGCTGATCGACATGGGCGACCGGGTGCCGGTGACCCCGGCCAACAAGCGCGGCATCGTCGATCCGGCCAGCGCCCTGATGATGCCGGCGGTGAGCCGCGGCGAGCTCACCGACCAGGCCAATTGCAACCGCACCATCCCGGTCTTCGACGGCGCGACGCGCTTCAACGTGGTGCTCAGCTACGGCGAGACGCGCACCGTCGAGAAGCCCGGCTATTCCGGCCCCGTCCTCGTCTGCAACGCCCGCTATCAGGCCATCGCCGGGCACCGCCCCGACCGGCCGGGGGTGAAGTTCATGGAGGACAACCGCGACATGTCGGTGTGGCTCGCCCCCGTGGAGGGCACCCGCGTGCTGCTGCCGGTGCGCATCGCCGTGCGCACGACGCTGGGCACCAACATCATCGAGGCGACCCGGTGGAACCGGGGCGGAGCCCAGACCGTGACCGCCCAAGCCGCAGGGCAGGCGTCGGGCCAGGTGGCGCAGGCGACCCTGTTCGATCAATAGACGCGGCTCCGGCCGGGCGGGCGGGAATCGTCCGAATCATGGACGGGCAGATCGTGGACGGGCAGGTCGTGGACGGGCAGGTCGTGGACGGGCAGGTCGACATCGCGGTCTCGCGCCTTCGCTCGGCGGGGCTGTTCCTCATCGCCGTCGGGCTCACCGCCACCGCCGCATGGATGCTCCATGTGCGTCCCGAGACGCGAGGGCATGCAATGGCGCCCGGCGGGTACACCGAATTCATGCTGTGGCTCGGGCTGATCTTCTTCGGCGCGGCCAGCCTCGTCGGCGCGCCCCGGATGTTCCGCTCGGGCACGCTGGTCTCCGTCGGGCGCCGGGGCATCTTCGACCGGCGCCTGTCGACGGACTGGATCCCCTGGGACGCGATCGAGGACCTGCGGCCGGTCATGCTCAGCCGCCAGCGCTTCTTCGTGCTGCGCGTCGATCCGGCGCTATCGGCCGCGTTGCCGATCCTCCCCCGGCGCAGGGCGGGCGCGCGCTTCACCGGCCTCGGGGCGCATGGCTATGCCCTGTCCGGCAACGACCTGGAGGGCGGGTTCGCGGCCCTCGGCGAGGCCCTGTCCGCTGCGGCCGCCTGGCGCATCCCTCCCGGAACCGGAACCACCCGATGACGCGCCGCCCCTTCCCTCTGCGTGGCGTCGTCGCGCTCGCCGCGATCCTGATCGGCGTGCCGGCATGGTCCGGCCCCGCCCGTGCCGGCGGGCTGAGCACGGACGTCTCGCCCTGCGGGGGCGACGCCTATTCCTCGGCCGAGGTGATCGAGGGACAGCGTTCCCGACGCGGCCCCCTCGTCGCCATGCCCGACACGCTCTGCGCCGATCTGGCGCCGCAGCGGCCGGCGGACCCGGTGGAGATCTACGTCGATCCTTATGGGCAGAGGGGCGGTGGCTATCGGGGCGGTGGCGCCCCATATGGCGGTGGGACGCAGCGTGGGGTCCGGCCGCCCGGGCGGCCCCTGCGCAGCGACGACTGACCCAAGCGGCACTGATCCCGACCGATGGCCGGGATCGGCGCGTTCGGCGGACGCCCGCCGCCGCGCGGCCGCGCGGGCAGACGACGATGAGGTCTCCTCATCATCGTCTGGTATGACACCTAGGCGGCCTCATCCACGGGCCGCCGCAAGAACCTGCCGCCGGCTTCTCGGCCGAAGGGACCAGCCCCTCGCACATGACGCGCCGCTCCCTCCCCCCGCAGGCCCGCTCGCGCGGCGTCACGGCGGTGCTCGGGCCGACCAATACCGGCAAGACCCATCTCGCCATCGAGCGGATGCTCGCGCATCCCACGGGGATGATCGGGCTGCCCCTGCGCCTGCTGGCGCGGGAGGTCTACCTGCGCGTGGTGGCGCGGGTGGGGGTGGAGCACGTGGCCCTCGTCACCGGCGAGGAGAAGATCAAGCCGGACCGGCCGCGCTACTGGATCTCCACCATCGAGGCGATGCCGCGCGACCTCGACGTGGCGTATGTGGCCATCGACGAGATCCAGCTCGCCGCCGACATGGACCGCGGCTACGTCTTCACCGACCGCCTGCTGCACCAGCGCGGGCGCGAGGAGACGCTGCTCATCGGCTCCTCCACCATGCTGCCCCTGGTGCAGTCGCTGATTCCCGGCGTGCACACCACCACCCGCCCCCGCCTGTCGAAACTGACGTATGCGGGCGAGAAGAAGCTCGGGCGCCTGCCCCGGCGCACGGCCATCGTCGCCTTCTCGGCCGAGGAGGTCTACGCCATCGCCGAGCTGATCCGGCGCCAGCGCGGCGGGGCCGCCGTGGTGCTCGGTGCGCTGTCTCCGCGCACCCGCAACGCCCAGGTGGAGCTCTACCAGTCCGGCGACGTCGATTATCTCATCGCCACCGACGCGGTGGGGATGGGCCTCAACCTCGACGTCGATCACGTCGCCTTCGCGGCCAACTGGAAATACGACGGCACGCGCTTCCGCAGGCTGACGCCCCCGGAGATGGGGCAGATCGCGGGACGGGCCGGACGCCACCTCTCGGACGGCACCTTCGGCTCCACCGGGCGCTGCGCCCCGTTCGAGCCCGAGATGATCGAGGCCCTGGAGAACCACGATTTCGAGCCCCTCCGGGTGCTGCAATGGCGCAACCCCGATCTCGACTTCTCCTCGCTGAAGGCCCTTCAGGAGAGCCTGGACGCGCATCCCAACGAGAAGGGGCTCACCCGCGCGCCCATGGGCGAGGACCAATCCGCCCTCGAAATCCTGATGCGCGAGGACGACATCCGCGACATCGCCACCAATCCGACGGTGGTGCGACGCCTGTGGGACACCTGCGGCGTGCCCGATTACCGCAAGGTCCATCCCCAGACCCATGCGGATCTCGTCGCCCAGCTGTTCCGCTTCCTCATGCGGGGCATGGCCGGGCGCATCCCCAACGACTGGTTCGCCAAGCACGTGGCGATGATCGACCGCACCGACGGCGACATCGACGCCCTGTCCCAGCGCATCGCCCAGGGGCGAACCTGGACCTTCGTCGCGAACCGTCCGGACTGGCTGATTGATCCGGTGCATTGGCAGGGCGAGACGCGTCGGGTAGAGGACAGGCTGTCCGACGCCCTGCACGAGCGCCTTGCGAGCCGTTTCGTCGATCGGCGCACTAGCGTCCTGATGCGGCGCCTGAGAGAGAATACGATGTTGGAAGCTGAGATCACCGCCGGCGGGGACGTTACCGTCGAGGGCCAGCATGTCGGCCATCTGCACGGGTTTCAGTTCGTCGCCGACCCGGGCGCGGAAGGCCACGAGGCCAAGACCCTGCGCAGCGCCGCCGAAAAGGCGCTGGGCGGCGAGATCGAGGCGCGCGCCGAGCGCTTCTCGGCCGCGGCGGATTCGTCCCTGGTCCTGTCCCATGACGGCATCATCCGCTGGACCGGAGACCCGGTCGCCAAGCTGATGCCGGGCGACAAGCTGTTCGAGCCGCATGTGCGGCTGCTCGCCGACGAGCAGCTCACGGGCCCGGCCCGCGACAAGGTCGAGACCCGGCTGGTGGCCTGGCTCAAGGCCTATGTGGTCCGCCTCCTCGGCCCGCTGATCGAGATCGAGACAGCGGCCGACCTCGTCGGCCTCTCGAAGGGCATCGGCTACCAGGTGGTCGAATCGCTCGGCGTCCTGGAGCGCTCGAAGGTGATGCACGAGATGCGCACCCTCGATCAGGAAGGGCGCGGGGCGCTGCGCCGCCACGGTGTCCGCTTCGGCGCCTATCACATCTTCCTGCCGGCCCTGCTCAAGCCGGCGCCGCGCACCCTGGCCGCCCAGCTCTGGGCGCTGAAGAACGGCGGCCTCGACCAGCGCGGCCTCGACGAGATCGCGCATCTGGCCGGTTCGGGCCGCACCTCGATCAAGGTCGATCCCGAAATCGCCAAGGGCCTCTACCGCGCCGCCGGCTTCCGCGTCTGCGGCGAGCGCGCCGTGCGCGTCGACATCCTGGAGCGTCTCGCCGACCTGATCCGCCCGGCGGTGACCTATGTGCCCGGCACCACCCCCGGCGAGGCCCCGGCCGGCACCGCCGACGGCGACGCCTTCGTCGCCACCGTGGGCATGACCTCCCTGGTCGGCTGTTCGGGCGAGGATTTCGGATCGATCCTTAAATCCCTCGGCTACGTCGCCGAGAGCCGCCCCGGCCCGGCCATCACCGTGCCGCTGCGCCCCGCCGCAGCGACCCAGCCCATCGCCCCGGCGACCGCATCGACCGACGGGTCGGCGACGGTGTCCGAGGAGGCCGCCCCCGCGACCGACGAGGAGGCCAAGCCGGAAGGCGACACCGCTTCCGAAAACGAGACCACTTCCCAAAGCGAGGCCTCGACCGACACGGCCGAGCCCGTGGCGGAAGGCGTGCCCGATCCCGAGGCGGTATCCGAGGAGGCCGCGTCTTCCGAGGCAGACCTTGCCGAGACCGGCACCGTCGAGGCCGTCCCTGCCGAGGACGAGCCGTCACCGGCCGCCGCCGAGACATCGGTGGAGGCCACTGAAGAGCCCGAGGCGGCCGCCGTCCCCGTGGCGGAATCCGCGACCCTCGCGGATATCGAGGCGGAATCCGCGACCCTCGCGGATATCGAGGCGGAAACCGCCGAGACGGCCTCCGGCGACGCGGCCGAGGCCGAAGCGGCCACGGATTCCGTCCCGGCCGAGCCGGTGCTGGTGGAAATCTGGCGTCTCCAGCGGCATCAGCGCAGTTCCGCCCCGCGGCAGAACCGCCCACGCGGCGGCCGTGACGGCGCGCCGGCGGGCAACCGCGCTCCGGGCGAAGGCCGTCAGGACCGGCGCCCCGCTCATGCCGGCGCTCCCCGCGCGGGCGGTCCCGAGGGGGCCGAGCGCAACCGCGGCGGCCAGGGCGACAGGCCCGAGGGAGGCCGCCGGGATGGCGGCCGGCCCGAGGGTGGACGTCCTCCCCGCCGCGAGCGGTTCGAGCCCGGCCGGGTCCGTCCCGAGCGCCGCGACGAAGGCCGTCCCGCCGCGCAGCAGGAGCAGCGTCCGCAGCGCCGCGAGCGGGCTCCGGACCCGGATTCGCCCTTCGCCAAGCTGGCGGCGCTCAAGGCACAGCTCGAAGCCAGCGACGGCGGCAAGCGCTGAACCGGGGATCTGAAGAGGGCGGATGAAGCCGGGGCGGCAGCGTCTCGACAAGTGGCTCTGGTTCACCCGCTTCGCGCGGAGCCGCTCCCTTGCCGCCGCCCTGGTGGA
>NZ_NKUG01000123.1 GCF_014845095.1 Methylobacterium bullatum
GGCCCCCTCCCCTGCCGCGGCGGCACCGGCGTGAAGACCGGCGCCACCGCGGCAGGGGAGGGGGCCTGCATGGGAGAAGTCTGCGCGATGGAGACGTCCATCACCGGAGCTTCCGCGACGGGGGGCTGCATCACGGCAGCCTGCATCACCGGAGCCTGCGCCACCGGGGCGGCGGGCATGCGGGCCGGACGGATCGCCGCGCGGGCGGCCATGGCCGAGACGGCAACCAAACGCCGGGGGGCCGGCCCGGTCTGCTCGATGACGAGAGCCAGGGTGGCCGCCTCGGCGACTTCCGCGACGCGGTCCTCGTGGCTCGGCTCGTCCCTGACGGGTACGGACTGGCCATTATCCTGGCCGTCGGCGGGCAGGGGCGCGCCGCCACGGTCGAACCGCATCAGCCGGTCGAGGACGTAGACGGGGCTGGGCGGCAGCGGGCGCAGAAGCGAGATGTCCACGGGCGGCGAGACCGTGAAGGGTGAGGTCTCGTCCGCCTGTGTGCTGACCGGCGCCAGATCCGGCACCGGGGACATCTCCGGCACCGGGGCAAGCTCCGGCACGGGAGAAGCATCCAACAGGGACGGAGCCACAGCCTCGGCGGAATCGGCCTGGATTGCCGACCACGTCTCGACGGCCGTCGAATCCTCGCCGTCGAACCAGGCGCGCATGGCGGCCCAGTCGGGAACCTCGGTCCAGTCGCGGTCGACGGGCAGCGGGGCCGGCGCGGCGGCGAGGATCGGCTCGCTCACCGATGCGGAGATGGGCAGCGGCTCCTCGACGATGGCGGCGAGGACGGCCTGCGGACGGCGGTCGGGCGAGCGGAAGAAGCGGACGCCCGGCGGCGGGGTATAGGGCTGGCGCCACAGGGGCTGCGGCGGCTCGGGGGGAATCGCGGCGAGAAGCGCGGCCTCGGCCGCCTCCCGGGCGGCACGCTCCGCTTCCGCTGCGGCGAGGGCGGCGCGTTCGGCGGCCTGCCGCGCCTCGTCCTCGGCCTGCCGCGCGGCACGGACCTGCTCCTCCTGCGCCAGGCGCTCGGCATCGAGCGCCCGCTGGCGACGCTCCTGCAGCACCGGATCCGGAGTGCGGGTGTAGCGCACCGCCGGGGCGTCCGGCTCGGGCGCGGAATGGGCCGGCGCGTCGTAGCCCTCCGGCGTGATGGAAGCGGGGCGGCGCGGCGAACGGATCAGCACGCGCGGGCTCGATGCGCCGTGGTCGATCCGACTCTCGCCGGTCGAGTCCATGGCCGCGATGCCCGAGGAGCGGGCGAGATCGGGGGTGGCGCGGTCGTCGAAGACGTGGTCCGGCCAGGCCTGCGCCTCGGCCCACTTGCCATGCTCCAACCAAGGCTGGGCCTGGGGAGCGGGGGCGTCGTGCACCATGTCCCGGGGGGCCGTGAGCCAGGATTGCGCGGGGCGCGGCGAGACCAGGCTCGGGCGCTGGGGCGGTCCGGCGAGGCGCCGGGTCAGGCTTGCGCGCAGGCTGATCAGCCTGTGCGCGAGGGCGCCCAAGGTCAGGCCGGGGCGGTCGCCGCCGCGTCCGGGCCGGGAGGGATCACGATGAGAATAGGGAGGCCGTCCCGATGCGCGCATGATGCTCTGGATTGACTCGAAGGGTACGGGTCCGCGTCCTCGACAGGAGCGGTTCTTCCCCAAGCTAGAGCCAACGTCGTTAACAGACGCTTGCCCGCATGCCGCGAAGTGTCGGATCTCCGGAGACCGGGCGCGCTCGCCTCCCCCTGGAGCCCCGGCGCGTAACGGGTTAGATGAGGGAACCCGATGAAGCGTCTCGGATCAAACGGGTTTCCCTCGGCGGACCCTGCCCGCTCAGCCCCGCGCGCCGCGGACGCTGCGTCACCCTTGCGAGAGGCACCCCGCCCCTTGGCCGAAACCACACGAAGCTCCGCATTCAAGTCCCTCTACCGTCACGGTTTCGCCCGTGTGGCGGCCTGCGCCGGACGAAGCCATCCGGCCGATCCTGAGCGCAATGCCGACGAGATCCTGGCGCTCGCCGATGAGTGTCATCGGAAAGGCGCCGTCCTCGCCGTGTTTCCGGAACTCTGCGTCTCGTCTTATGCCATCGAGGACCTGCTGCTGCAGGCGACCCTCCTCGACGCGGTGGAGACGGTGATCACCCGCATCGTCGCGGCCTCGGCCGAGCTGACACCCATCCTGGTGGTCGGCGCGCCCCTGCGCTGGCGCCACCGGATCTACAATTGCGCGCTGGCCATCCATCGCGGCCGGGTGCTCGGCGTGGTGCCCAAGAGCTACCTGCCGAATTACCGGGAATTCTACGAGAAGCGCCATTTCGCCTCCGGCGCCGGCCTTCTCGGCGAATCGATCACCCTCGGCGGCACTGTCGTCCCCTTCGGCCCGGACCTGCTGTTTTCGGCCGATGACCTGCCCGGCTTCACCCTCGGCATCGAGGTCTGCGAGGACCTCTGGGTGCCCGCCTCCCCCGGCACGGATGCGGCCTTGGCCGGCGCCACCGTGCTCGCCAACCTGTCGGGCAGCCCGATCACCGTGGGGCGCGCGGACTCCCGGGCGCTGCTCACGCGGTCGGCCTCGATGCGCTGCGCCTGCGCCTATGTCTACGCGGCGGCGGGCCTCGGCGAATCCACCACCGACCTGTCCTGGGACGGCCAGACCAGCATCGACGAGGCCGGCATCCGCCTCGCCGAGGGCGAGCGTTTCGCCGCCGGTCCGGTTGCGACGCTGGCCGATATCGACCTCGATCTCCTGGCCCAGGAGCGGCTCCAGGCGGGCAGCTTCGACGACAATGCGCGCGGGCGCGGCCTCTCCTACCGCACGATCCGCTTCCGGCTCGATCCGCCCTCGGGCGATCTCGGCCTGATGCGCCGGGTGGAGCGCTTCCCATTCGTGCCCTCCGACATCGCCCGCCTCGCCCAGGATTGCTACGAGGCCTACAACATCCAGGTGGCGGGCCTCGCCCAGCGGCTCGCCGCCACCGGCACTAAGAAGGCCGTGATCGGTATTTCGGGCGGCCTCGATTCGACCCATGCCCTCATCGTGGTCGCGAAGGCCTTCGACAGGCTCGGCCTCCCACGGTCGGACATCCTCGCCTACACCCTGCCGGGCTTCGCCACGTCGGACGCCACCAAGAACAATGCTCACGCGCTGATGGCTTCCCTCGGCACCACGGCGGGGGAGATCGACATCAGGCCGGCGGCGCGGCAGATGCTCGCCGATATGGGCCACCCGTTCGGGCGGGGAGAGCAGGTCTACGACGTCACCTTCGAGAACGTGCAGGCGGGGCTGCGGACCGATTACCTGTTCCGGCTGGCCAACCACAACGGCGCCATCGTCATCGGCACGGGCGACCTGTCGGAACTTGCGCTCGGCTGGTGCACCTACGGCGTCGGCGACCAGATGAGCCATTACGGCGTCAATTCGGGGGTGCCCAAGACGCTGATCCAGCATCTGATCCGCTGGGTCATCGCCAGCGGCCAGATCGGCAGCGGCGCCAACGCCACCCTGCAGGCGATCCTCGCCACCGAGATCTCGCCCGAGCTCGTACCCACGGAGGAGGGCGGCTCGCCCCAGAGCACGGAGGCCAAGATCGGCCCCTATGCGCTGCAGGATTTCAACCTGTTCTACACCCTGCGCTACGGCTTCCGGCCCTCGAAGATCGCCTTCCTCTCCCTTCATGCCTGGGAGGATGCGGAACGCGGCGCATGGCCGCCGGACTTTCCCGCAGCCAAGCGCCAGGCCTATGCGCTGCCGGAGATCCGCGCCTGGCTCGGCGTGTTCCTGCAGCGCTTCTTCGGCTTCAGCCAGTTCAAGCGCTCGGCCATGCCCAACGGCCCGAAAGTGGCGGCCGGAGGCTCGCTCTCGCCGCGCGGCGACTGGCGCGCCCCCTCCGACGGCAATGCCCGGATCTGGCTCGACGAGCTCGCCCGCAACGTCCCGGAAAACTGATCGACACACTCCGGTCCGATTATGCCACTATCAGCCAGAGTCGGGGTGGCCAGTCGGAGACCGACCGATGCAAAGCTACAACGTGTTCTGCCTGAAGAGCGTCAGCGGCCTGTGCTGCGCGGTGCCCGAGAGCCGTGCCGTTCCGAGCTTCCTCAGCGGACGGAACTGGGCGTTCAGCGGACGGCTGAGCGACGAAGCCGAGGCCCCGGCCGATTTCGACGAGCGGGCCGCGACCACGGCGGTGCGCTTCAACGGCTTCTACCTGTTCGAGACCATGGACCGGCGCTTCAACTGAGCGGGAGCGCCCTCGCCGCGGCGATCATTCCTTAAGGGACCTCATGCGATGGTCCGGCCGGTCGCACCAAGCGGAGCCGGAGACCGGCCGTCATGTCGGACAAACGCAAGGAAGCGCGGCAGAGGACGTTCCTCAAGGGCCGCATCGTCTTCAACAACGGCGCGTCGAGCATGGATTGCTTGGTGCGCGACATGTCCGCGACCGGTGCGCGCCTCGCGCTGACGGAGACCGCGACCCTTCCGGAGATGTTCGACCTCTTCATCCCTCAGAAGGAGCGGACCTATAAGGCGAATCTGCGCTGGCGCCGCCCCGATGGCATCGGCGTCGCCTTCGTGGACGAGACCACAGCCGCCACTCCGGTTCCGCCGCCCCAGGCCGATCCGGCCGCGATGCTGACCCTGATCCGTCGCATCGCCGAACTCGAAGCCGAGAACGCCGCCCTGCGCCGGCTGATCGCCGCGACGCCGGCGCCCGCCGACGTCGCCTGATCGTTCACGCCGCGTCGAGGGCCGCCCGGATCTGCGCCGCGTGGATGCCGAGGAGATCGCTGTCGGCCATTCCCCCCGTATGCCGGCCCAGCGCCACGCCGTCGAAGCGCGGCACGATGTGGATGTGGAGGTGGAACACCGTCTGCCCGCCGGCCGGCTCGTTGTACTGGAAGACAGTCAGGCCGTCGGCCGCGAAGGCCGTCTTCACCGCGCGGGCGACGCGCTGCACGGTCCTGACGGTGGCGGCGAGGGAATCCGGGTCGGCATCGAGCAGCCCGCGCGCCGGGGCCTTGGGGATCACCAGGGTATGACCCGGCCCCTGGGGCATCACGTCCATGAAGGCGAGGGTGTGCTCGTCCTCGTAGACCTTGTGGGCGGGAATCTCGCCGCGCAGGATCTTGGCGAAGACGTTCTGCGGATCGTACTGCGCAGCTTCGGCGTTTGAGGACATCGGGGCCGGTCTCCATCGCGGATGTGCGTCTGCGGTTTTCCGGCCGGACCTTGCACAGACTGGCCCCCGGCGTCCACGGCGCGGGGCCGTCCCTTCGATGAGAGTTTCGCCGACATGGCGCATGAGAGCAACGGCGCGATCTACACCGCCGCAGGGGCCAACCTCGCCATCGCGGCGGCGAAGTTCGTGGGCGCCTTCTTCACCGGTTCCTCGGCCATGCTGGCGGAGGGCGTGCATTCGCTGGTGGACACCGCCAACCAGATCCTCCTCCTCGTCGGCCTGTCGCGGGCCAAGAAGCCGGCCGATGCGCGCTTTCCCTTCGGCTATGGGCGCGAGGTCTATTTCTACGCCTTCATCGTCGCGCTGTTCATTTTCCTCGGCGGCGGCGCCTTCGCGGTCTACGAGGGCATCCACAAGATCCACTACCCGGAGGCCTCCGCCGACGCGGTGATCTTCGGCCGCACCATTCCGGGCTTCTGGGTCAACCTCTCGATCCTCGGCTTCGCGGTCCTGGCCGAGGGCTATTCCTGCGCCGTCGCCCTCAAGGCGTTCTGGGCCGAGAAGGGCGACCGGGAGGCGATCACCGCGATCCGCCGGAGCAAGGATCCGGCCCTGTTCACCGTGCTGATCGAGGACGTCGCCGCCCTCCTCGGGTTGATGGTCGCCCTGGCGGGAGTCATCCTCGCCGAATGGCTGCAGATGCCCAGCCTCGACGGCTGGTCCTCCATCGGCATCGGCGCGATCCTGATCGGGATGGCGCTGTTCCTGATGATCGAGACGCACGGCCTCCTCGTCGGCGAGGCGGCGGCCCCCGAGACCGTGGCGGTGATCGAGGAGACGGTACGGACCGAGCCCGGCGTCCGCCACGTCAACGCGGTGCTGACCCAGCATCTCGGCCCCTCCGACATCCTGGTGAATGTCAGCCTCGACATGGAGGACGACCTCAAGGCCGGCGAGGTCGAGGCGATGGTCGGCCGTCTGGACGCCCGGTTGAAGGCGCGTAACCCGGCGGTGAAGCGGGTCTTCATCGAGATCCAGGCGAAGGAATCCGCCGCCTGACGCTCAAGTGCCGGCCAGGGCCTTCGCGATGTCGCCTTCGAGATCCGCGGGCTTGGCGGTGGGCGGGTAGCGGCCGATGACCTTGCCGTCGCGGCCCACTAGGAACTTGGTGAAGTTCCACTTGATACCCTTGGTGCCGAGGAGGCCGGGCTTCTCCTGCTTCAGATGGGCGAAGACCGGGTCGGTGCCGGCCCCGTTCACCTCCACCTTGGCGAGGACCGGGAAGCTGACATCGTAGGTCAGGCTGCAGAACTGCGCGATCTCCCCGGCATCGCCCGGCTCCTGGGCGCCGAACTGGTTGCAGGGGAAGCCGAGCACCACGAGCCCTCCCTCGCGGTGCTTGCGCCAGAGCGCCTCCAGCCCCTCGTATTGCGGGGTGAAGCCGCATTTCGAGGCGGTGTTGACCACGAGCACGACCTGCCCCCGGTGCCGGTCGAGGGGATAGGGCGTGCCGTCGGCGGCCTTGGGCGTGAAATCGAACAGGCTGGTCATGCGGCGGTGCGCTTCTCGACGAGGCGGGCGAGGTAGGAGCTGCCCAGGGGGATGATGCTGTCGTCGAAATCGAAGGCAGCGTTGTGCAGGCCCGGTCCCGGCGTCCCGCCGATCCAGGCATAGGCCCCCGGCACCACCATCAGCATGTCGGCGAAATCCTCGCTGCCCATGCGCGGCACCGTGTCGTCGTCGACACCCTCGGACCCGAAGATCTCGCGGGCGATCTCGGCCGCCGCGGCGGCATGGGCGGCGCTGTTCTCCAGCACCGAGAACGTGTCGCGGATCTCCACCCCGATCTCGACTCCGTGGGCGAGGGCGATGCCCTGGGCGACCTCGCGGATGCGGCGCGAGACGAGCGTGCGCACGGCCCGATCGAAGGTCCGGACCGTGCCGGCGAGATGGGCGCCCTCGGGAATGACGTTATAGGCCGCGCCCGCATGGATCTGGGTCACCGAAAGCACGGCGCTCTTCAGAGGGTCGGCATTGCGCGAGACGATGGATTGCAGCGCCTGGACGAGGGCCGCGGCCGCCACGATGGAATCGAGGCCGCGATGCGGTTCGGCCGCATGGGCGCCGCGCCCGGTGATGCGGATATCGAAGAAGTCCGCCGCCGCCATCATCGGCCCGGGGCGGATCTTCAGCTTGCCGTGCGGGCCGCTGGGGGTGTTGTGGAGCCCGTAGATCTCGTCGCAGGGGAAGCGCTCGAACAGCCCGTCGGCCAGCATGGCGCGGGCGCCGCCGAGCCCTTCCTCCGCCGGCTGGAACACGAAGAGGGCGGTGCCGTCGAAATCCCGCGTCTCGGCGAGGTAGCGGGCCGCGCCGAGCAGCATGGTGGTGTGGCCGTCATGGCCGCAGGCGTGCATCTTGCCCGGAATGGTGGAGCGATGGGGGAGGTTGGTCTCCTCCTCGATCGGCAGCGCGTCCATCTCCGCCCGCAACCCGATGCGGCGGCCGTTGGCCGAGCGCCCCTGCAGCACGCCGACGAGCCCCGTTCCGCCGAGCCCGCGATGGACCTCGATGCCGTAGCTTGCGAGGTGCTCGGCCACGAGGTTCGAGGTCCGCACCTCCTCGAAACCGATCTCGGGATGGGCATGGATGTCCCGGCGGATCGCCGTGAGGTCGTCGGCGAAGGCCTTGATACGGTCGATCGGGCTCATGGGCGCTCTTCGTCCTTTTCGGTCTCGGGATCGGCCATCGTGCAGTCCCGGCGAAACGGCGTCATCTCACCGAGCACCGAGGCCGCCTCGAGCACGTGGTCGCGCTCGCGGCGGAGATAATCGGCGACGGCGCGGCGCAGGGCGGGATCGGCGATGTCGTGGGCCGAATGCATCAGCACCGGCCGGTAGCCGCGGGTGAGCTTGTGCTCCCCCTGCGCCCCGGCCTCGACCCGCTTCAGCCCGCGCCGGATCGCGAAATC
>NZ_NKUG01000124.1 GCF_014845095.1 Methylobacterium bullatum
CCCCGCAACCAAACACACCAAAACACCACACGCAAAAGCCCGCAGCGTCAAACGCCGCGGGCTTTTGCGTGTCAAATGCCTGAGAGAGAAAACAAACGCTGTCGCTGTCGAACTGCTCAGGATCGGGAAGAGCCGGCCCGCAAACCGCAGACTTGGCAGCGCAGTCATTCGATCCGAGCGAACAGGACTCGAAATAGTTCCTCCGCTTGACACAGCCCCTCGTCGGTCAGCACGACCGACTTCGCCTTGCTCGCCGGGTCGGAGATCATCCCCTTCCGGTGAAGGCGTTCCATCGCGTTCCAGTCGAAGCCCTTCCAGGCACGACGCTCATCGTGAAGCGTCAACCGCAGGAGCGCTAGAACAGCGGCGTCGATTTTCTCCTCGTCGATGTCCATCTTCACAAACCTCTTATGCAAAGCCCGAAAGCGCTGTGGTCTTCACCGGATGCATAGGATGAGCCTCATCGAAAGAGCAGGTAAACGCCCTCTTTTCGAAATCCGCCAAGGCTGATCATACCCCAAACAGCTATGAGCGCGAGGTCACGGCCGCCTTGTGCGGATAAGTCCGATCACGGATCTCATCACTGAAACCAATCGCCCATACTCTGCTGGATGGCAGCACCATGGATTTGGCGGTCTACTCGCCAAAAATACTTTCACTCTCCCCAACGGTCGTTCCGAACGGAAGCGGTCATCGAATTCTCCGGTTCACATGCTCACCTGCAGGAACTCGACGGCGGGGCCGGCTTCAGGAGTGAATACGGCTGCGGTGAGGAGGCATCCAAAAACACAGGCCGTGTCGACGTTCGTTCGGAAGGGATGAACGTCCGGCCTGCCGGTCTTTTGCGGGGTGTGGCCGTGGACGACGTGCTTGCCGAAATCGAAATCCTCGGTGAGGAACGGCTTTCGGATCCAGAGTCTGGCCTCCACGTCCGGGTCGATACCGGGCCTTCCGGGGCGAAACCCGGCATGGACGAAATAGCGCCGCTCATCCTCATGGACCGTGTCGAGGCCCGACATCCAGTTGAGCGCATCGCGCGGCAGCTCCTCCGGATCGCGGATGCCGAATGACGCCAGCGTACTTCGACCGCCATTCTCCAGCCAGGCGGTGACGCCGAAGGGCTTTTCGTAGGCATCGAGCAACATCCGCTCGTGATTGCCCATGAGAAACGTGGCTTTCTCGCCTCCCGTCCGATCGAGATCCTGAAGGATTCGCAGGACGCCGGCACTGTCCGGTCCGCGATCGATGTAGTCGCCGAGAAAGACGAGGCGGTAGTCGCGACCACCGCAATGATGAGCGATCTCCGCCAGGAGTCGCTCGAGGGCATCGGCGCATCCGTGGATGTCGCCGATGGTGTAAGTCAGACGAGTCATCGCACTCCCGGCCGCGACCGCCGACGTTCGGCCTTGCGCGTCGCCGTCTCTCTTAGATGTTTCTCGATGACGGCGTTGGCCCGGCCGCGCATGGCACGGATCTGTTCGTCGTCGTCGAAGGTTTCGGGGAAGCGGCGCGACAGCCAGAGATAAGCGCTCGCCAGCCGCACCGTCCGTTCCTGATAATCGAGTTCCCCGCTGAGATTGACACGCAACGCCGGAACGGTCGTGCGCGTGGCCCGAGCCTGCGCCCAGCGTTCCAGCATGGCGATGGCGATCTCATCGCGCCGGTTGACCGGGCAGACCGAGAAGGCGAACTTTTCCTCGATCGGCAAGGCAGCGCGGTCGATGACCTTCGCGACATCGAGGATTTCGTCGAGGGCGGAGGGCTGGAACGGCGACCCTGCATAGAAGGTGGACCGCGCGAAATGCGTCATGACCTCGCGCAGGCTCGCCGTGCGCATCTCCTCCGCGACGGATCGGATCGCGATCAGATCGGGGCGCACGAAGAAGCGCGTATCGGCGGCCGGTGCCGTCGGCGCTCCGGCGAGCGCGGCGCGGATCGGTTCGATGCCAACGGCGTCGGTGGCGGCGACGTAACCGACATCCTGATGGCCGAAGCGCCCGGCACGCCCGGCGATCTGACGAATCTCGGAATTCGTCAATGCACGCTCGCCGACCCCATCCCATTTGCGGGTCGCGGAGAAGACGATGCGCTTCAGGGGCCCGAGGTTGAGACCCATGCCGATCGCATCCGTGGTGACCAATACGGTGGCCTCGCCGGTGCGGAACCGTGCGGCTTCCGCTCTCCGAACTTCGGGAGACAGGGCGCCGTAGATCGTCGCCACGCTGTGACCGGCGGCGACCAGGATCTCGCGATTCTCATGCACTGCGCGTCGCGAGAAGGCGACGACCGCGTCCCCTGGCTCGACGTCCTCGAGGGGGACGGGCTTGTCCAGAAGGACGAGGGGCGTCTTGCGAACGAAGGTGATGACCTCGAGCGATTCGTTGGCTGCCTCCGCCGCGCGCCGGACGGCGGCGAGCGCATCGTCGGACCCGCAGACGACGACGGTCTTGGCCGGGATACCGAAGAGGGCGTTGGTCCAGGCCCAGCCGCGGTCAGGATCGGAGAGCATCTGGATCTCATCGATCACGGCGACATCGACGGGCCGGATCAGATCCGCGGTCTCGATAGTCCGCGATGTGTGGGTCGGCCTGTCTTCGCCGAGTACTTCCTCGCCGGTCACCATCCCGGCCTTGAGGCCCCGCTCGGCGAGCCCCTCGTAATTCTCGAGGGCAAGGAGCCGCAGCGGCGCGAGATAAGTCCCCGTCGGGGCCGCTGCGAGTAATTGCAGGGCCGCGTAGGTCTTGCCCGAATTGGTCGGCCCCATATGGAAGATGATGCGACGGCCGAGGCGCCGGGCGACCGTGAATTTCTCGATGTAAGCACCGAACCCGACCTGATCGCGCAGGCGGCGCAGGCGGGAATCCTCTCGCGCGACGACCTTGGCGCGTTTGCGCACCGGGGCCAGGGTGTCGCTCATGGAACGGCCGAGATTCGGCCCGGCATGGAACACCCGCGAGCGGAGGGAACGGTCCATGTGATCGATATAGGTGACGGCGTCGGCGCCGACCTCGCGCAGATCCCCGGTGATCGCGTCCCTGAGGCGTTCGATGAAGGCGTGGAGCGTCTGTCCGGTCCGTGCGGTGATCTCGGCCACGGCGGGTCGCAACGTCTCGATGCGCCAGGTCGGGTCGTTGCGCTCCGCCATGCCGGCGACGATCTCGGCCGCGACGCCCTCCAGGGGAACCTCCACCCGCACATCCAGACGGTTGCCATCGAGGAGCGGCAGCAGCACGCGCACTCGCCACAGGAGGGTATCGTTCTCGGCGACCGTGACCTTGAGCCCGGGCACGCTCTTGCTCACCGCCGCGGCGCCTGTCCTCGCGAACGCGCTTTGCGCCTTCATGCGCCGCAGCCCTTTGCCGACACGCGCATCCTCGACATAGCCACCGAATTCCGGAAGATCGAGGTGAAGCCGCAGTGCCTCGATGTCCACCGACCGTGGCGGAAGCCCGAGACGGGCGACGACGTCCCTCAGGATATCGACGGTGGGTTGAGCGCGCTTTCGCGCCATGGGCATCGATCCTGGACAATCGTTCGTGGAGCCGCTTCGACCCGGCATCGTCTCGTGGGTCTACACGAGGCGAATGCGGAGCCATGGCGACGCTGCCCGATCTCAGGCCCGCCGCCTATCCCGGAGATGTGGATAAGGCCGCATTTTTACGCGGCGGATCGAGCGTCGCGACAGGAATGCACGATTTGGCCGCATGGCGTTGAACCGGCCCAAGGTTTCGCTGGTTGTCGAGACAACTCACTGCTTCCTCGATGACCGAAGGCAAGAACCTGCGCGCGTCTATTCTCCTTTTCGATCGATCGATTCTGATCTTTCCGTACCGGAACTCGGATCCCGCCACGTGCGACGAGGAGGAAGCGGACAAACGACGGATGTTCGCGTCGGGGTGTCATACGATCGAGTGCAGGCCGAAATCTGTCCGGCCTCCTGGTCCCATGTCATGAATGGTCGGTATCGAGGCGCGACGGCCGCACGGAGAGGATGAACAGCGTGGACCAGCCGATACGGGTCGCCCACAGCATTGTCGATGCCGCGAGGATGGTCGCACGGGCCGCCGCCGCGCGGGCGGCCGAACATGACCATGATGGCGGGTTCCCGGCCGCGGATATCGAGCATCTGCGTACGCTCGGCCTGCTCGCCGCGCCGATACCGCGGGACGAGCAAGGCGCCGGCCTCGGCGAGGAGCCGGGCGCCTCGGATCTCTGCGATGTGCTGCGTATCATCGGGAGCGGAAGCCTGGCGCTCGGTCGACTCTACGAGGGCCATGTCAACGCCCTTCAACTGGTTGCACGATATGGCGACGCCTCCCAGCGCACCCGTCTTTTCGCCGATGCGCGAGGGGGGCATCTCTTCGGTGTCTGGAACACCGAGCCCGCGGATGACGGGTTGAAGCTCGTCGAGCAGCCCGGTGGCTATCGTCTGAGGGCAGGCAAGATCCTCGCATCCGGCGCGGGCTTCGTCACCCGTCCCCTGGTCACCGCCCGCACGATCCCCGGCGACCGCGCCTTCATGGTGGTGCCCGAGCTCGCATCCGGCACGCGGGCCGATCTCTCCGCTTGGCGGGCCCACGGAATGCGCGCCTCGGCGACGGGAAAGGTGGATCTCACCGGGCTCGAGATCGCACAGGACGGTCTGCTCGGCGAGGCGGATTCCTATTCCAAACAGCCGTATTTCTTCGGCGGCGCCTGGCGTTTTGCCGCCGTCCAGCTCGGGGGGATCGAGGCCGTGCTCGATATCTGGCGCGACCATCTGCGCCGGACCGGGCGAGGTCACGATCCGCATCAATCGGCCCGGCTGGGGGAGGGGCTCGTCGCCACCGAGAGCGCCCGCCTCTGGGTGGAGCGCGCCGCGCGCATCGTATTCGAGGACGACCTCCGCCCTGAGCGAATCGTGGCCTACGTTCACCTGGCGCGAACCGCCGTCGAGGCCGCAGGGCTGTCGGTGCTGCAGCTTGCTCAACGCTCCGTGGGGTTGCTGGGCTTCCTGCGCGATCACCCCCTCGAACGGGCCTCACGCGATCTCGCTACCTATTTGCGACAGCCGGCGCCGGATTTCGCGCTGACATCCGCCGCGCATTATGTCCTTGGTGAGACCGGGTCCGCCGGTGATCTCTGGCGCGACTCCGGAGATGTCCCATGACGCGTCACTCGCAGACGATGCCGCCGGATTATTTCGAGAACCGCTACGCCGACGATCCCGACCCCTGGCAGTTCACCACCAGCACATACGAGGCCGCCAAATACGCGGCGACCTTGGACGTGTTGCCGAAGCCGCGTTTCGCGTCGGCGCTGGAGATCGGCTGCTCCATCGGCGTGTTCACCAAGGCTCTGGCATCCCGATGTGATGCTCTCATCGGCCTCGATACGGCGGAAAAGGCCCTCGAACAGGCGCGTGGACGCTGTGAATCGCTCCCACACGTGCGGTTCGAGCGTCTGCACGTTCCCGGCCAATGGCCGCAGGGCAGGTTCGACCTGATCCTGATCTCGGAGGTGCTCTACTTCCTCGACGCCGACGATATGGCCCATCTGACCAAGCGCATTCTCGATGCCCTCGACCCCGGCGGGATCGTCGTCCTCGTTCACTGGACCGGTCTCACCCATTATCCGCAGACGGGGGACGAAGCCTCGGACATGCTGATCGGCCTCCTCGATGGGGCCATCCGCGTCGACCATCATAGTCGCACCGAGCGGTACCGACTCGATGTCCTCATCCGTATCACCTGAACTCGTCCCGGTGGAACCGGGCGCCGGGGCGAAGAACGGTCCGACCGTATTCCGGCATCCGGCTTGGCTGAGGTTGACCCATTGGGTGAATGCCGCGGCCTTCCTTGTCCTGCTGGTCAGTGGAATCGCCATCCTTCTCGCCCTGCCGCGCCTGTTCTGGGGAGAGACGGGTGCCAACGACGCGCCGGCCTGGATCGAACTGCCGCTGCCGGTGAACCTGGAACAGACTGGCTGGGGTCGGAACCTCCATTTCCTCGCCGCCTGGATCCTCGTCATCAACGGGCTCGCCTATCTGCTACTCATCCTGGCGAGCGGACATCTCCGCAGGAGCTTGGTGCCGGATCGGGATCAACTGTCCGCCCGGCATCTCGCGCGGGAAATCGGCGATCATCTCAGATTGGAGAAGGCGCGCGGCAAGGAGGCGCTCCGCTACAACGCCTTGCAGAAATTCGCCTATCTCGGCGTGGTCCTGATCCTGTTTCCCGTGATGGTGCTGAGCGGGCTCACCATGTCTCCGGGGTTCACGACCGCCTTTCCGGAGCTCTTCAGCCTGTTCGGCGGCCGTCAATCCGCACGGACGATCCATTTCCTGGTCGCCAGCCTGCTCGTCCTTTTCTTGATCGTCCACGTGATGCAGGTCTTCGTCGGCGGCGCCGGTAATCTCCTGCGCTCGATGGTCACCGGGCGTTTCACCATTCCTCCGGAGACGGAACGATGACCGATTTTTCCCGACGGCGCGTTCTGACGGGGTCGGCCGGTCTCATCGGCGCTGGTTTCCTCGGCGGCTGCGACGCGCCGGCGCTGAGCCGCCTGGCGACGCCCTACGATTGGAGCAACGGGCTGACCTTCGCCGTGCAGCGCTGGCTTCTCAGACGACAACCCCTCGTCCGGGAATTCGGGCCCGAAGCGATCTCCGCCGTTTTTCCGACCATCAACACGACCGATCCGGACGCTCCCGCCTACAGAACATCCAAGGCCGTCGGTTTCACCGATTGGAAGCTGCCGGTGACGGGACTCGTCGACAAGCCGGGGGCTTTTTCCCTCTCCGACCTCAAGGCGATGCCGGCCAGGACACAGATCACGCTGCACAGCTGTGAACAGGGGTGGTCGGCGATCGCGGGTTGGACGGGCGTGCCCCTGGCTCATCTCCTCGCCCATGTGGGGTTGAAGCCCGAGGCCCGTTTCATTGTGATGCGCAGCGTCGACGGCTGGTGGGACAGCTACGATCTGTTCGATGCGCTGCACCCGCAGACGATCCTCGCCTACGGCATGAACGGAGGAGACCTGCCCATCGCCCACGGCGCGCCTCTCCGCCTGCGGGTCGAGCGTCAACTCGGCTACAAGAGCCTCAAATACCTGACCCAGATCGAGGCCGTCGAGCACGTCGATGGCTTCGGGAAGGGGAGGGGGAGCATGGTCGCCGAACTGGGCTTCCCCTGGTACGCGGGGATCTGAGCGGCCCTCGAAGGCGGGCGGCTCGCGTCGGGTTTCTGCGGCCTTTGTCATCGACGTGTCGTTTTAGGTGTTGACGCGTCGGGTCGGTCTCCGTATATCCCTGTTCATCGGCGGCGGCCAGCGGGGACTTCGGTTCGGCGGGCGGCTGTTGTGTCTTCTGGATGGTGATCGGATGGATGATCCGGCTGATTGGCTGGGTGATCGTCTGTTTTTGTTGTCTGG
>NZ_NKUG01000125.1 GCF_014845095.1 Methylobacterium bullatum
TCGAGAGCAGCGAGAAGCTCCTCGGCGGGACGAAACACACTCTGGTGGTCACGCTGCCGGAGGAATCGCCGACGCTCGCCCGGGACGGGATCGAGCCGAACGCCTACGAGCGGAGGCGCGGCGGCGCGAGGGCCGGTCTGCTCGAGAGCGTCATCGCCGCCGCTCCCCTCCACGCCTTCGCCGAACATCCGCCGAGGCTCTGGATCGAACTGGCCCTGCGCAGCGAATGGCCGATCCAGATCGTCGATGGCCTTCTCACCGCCGCGCGCCGCGAGCGCGACCTCGACTGGGTACGGACGATGGTGTCGGTGCTGGGCGAGGCGGCCGCCGGGCGCCTCGCCGGCATCGAGCCGGGCGATGCCCTCCGTGAGACCTGGGCCAGCGCCGTGCGGTCGCTTCCCGCTGCGGAATGGGAGGCGACGGTGACGCAGATGCTCGCCAAGGGGGAGATCGATACGATCCTGACCCTTCTGAGGCAGCCCCCCTCCTCCCTGTCCGAGGCCTTCAC